>NZ_JBMDJC010000009.1:0-276245 GCF_057808995.1 Acidovorax sp. FG60 | reverse complement strand
AGACTGGGGGTCGCCCTTTCTTTGGTGACTTTCTTTCGGCGACGCGAAAGAAAGTTACCGCGCTGCCGGGCGCGCTCCCCGGCCTCCGCCCACAAACCAGGCACCCCGCCCCTAAACACACCAAAACCCCAACCCAGTTAGAGTATCGACCTCGCGCAACCCCTGGCCCGTCCAGGCCTCTTCTCCTCCCTCCCCATGTCCAACCTCGTCGTCCACGGCGGCACCCCGCTGCGGGGCCGCATCACCCCTTCTGCCAACAAGAACGCGGTACTGCCCGTGCTGTGCGCCACGCTGCTCACCAACGAGCCACTCAGGCTGCTCGGCGTGCCCGACATCACCGATGTGCGCAAGATCCTCGACATCTTCCGCACGCTGGGCAGCGATGTGCAGATGGACCACGCCACTGGCACGCTGAACCTGCACCACCACGCCACCACGTTCGACGCGGCCCACCACCGCCTGCCCGAGGAAATGCGCTCGTCCATCATGCTGGTGCCCCCGCTGCTGGCGCGCTTTGGCGTGGCGCGGCTGGAAGACAACGTCAAGGGTTGCACCCTGGGCGTGCGCGAGATCGATCCGCATGTGGAGGTGTTCCACCGCTTTGGCGGGCGCGTGGAACGGGCCGAAGGCTCGCTGCTGATCCGCTGCGACGGCAGGCTGCAGGCCAACCACCACTGGCTGGACTACGCATCGGTCACCACCACCGAGAACTTCGTGCTGTGCGCCGCCACGGCCGAAGGCACGTCGGTGCTGACCAATGCCGCGTCGGAGCCGCATGTGCAGGAGTTCTGCCGCTTCATGACCATGATCGGCGTGCGCATTGAGGGCATGGGCACGTCGCGCATCACTGTGCACGGCGGCACCACCCTGCGCGGTGGCGAGTTCCGCTTTGACGAAGATTTTCACGAGATCACCACCTTCCTCGCCTTGGGTGCGATCACGGGGGGCGACGTGGTGGTGAAGAACAGCGCGCCCGAGAACTTTCCGCTCATCGACCGCACCTTTGCCAAGTTTGGCGTCACGATCACGCACGAGGACGGCTGGTCGCGCGCGCACTGCGCGGGCCCGCTCAAGGTGCAGACGCCGTTCACCAGCAATGTGCTGACCAAGGTGGAGGCGGCGCCCTGGCCGTACTTTCCGGTGGACCTGCTGCCCATCTTCATCGCCCTGGGTGTGCGGGCCGAGGGCAATGCGCTGTTCTGGAACAAGGTGTACGACGGCGCTTTAGGCTGGGCGGGCGAGCTGTCGAAGTTTGGCGCGCATGTGTTCCAGTCCGACCCGCACCGGCTGGTCACCTTTGGCGGCAACCCGCTGACCCCGGCCGTGGTCGAGAGCCCCTACATCATCCGCGTGGCGATTGCGCTCTTCATGGTGGCGGCGAGCACCCCCGGGCGCTCGGAGATCCGCAACGCCACACCCATCCGCCGCGCCCACCCGCACTTCGTGGAGAACCTGCGCAGCCTGGGCGTGCAGGTGGAGTGGACGAGCGAGGAGTGAGGAGCGGACTGTGCTCAGGCGGTGACAACGCCGTCTGCGTCTGCGTCTTCGTCCGGCTCGATGAGTACATGGACCGCAGGGGCCCCACCCTGCTGCACATCGGCGCAGTACACGGCGTTGCGCCCCGTGCCCTTGGCGCGGTACAGGGCCTTGTCGGCACGGTTGACCAGCTCTTCAAAGCCGATGCCCGAGCCCTTGTGCATCGTGGCCACACCGATGCTCACGGTGACCGAAGCGCTCGCACCCTGCTCATTCACGGGCACGCTCAACGCGGCCACATCGTGGCGCAGTGATTCGGCCACACGCAAGGCGCTGACGCCATCGGTTTCGGGCAATACGATCACAAACTCCTCGCCCCCGAACCGCGCCACGATGTCCACACCGCTGCGCTTGCGCGCCGCGCAGGCCTGGGCCACGGCGCAGATCACGCGGTCTCCCGCAAGGTGCCCCCAGGCGTCGTTGACCGTCTTGAACAGGTCAATGTCCACCACCAGCAGGGACAGCGGGTGGTCAAAACGCTCGGTGCGTTTGCATTCGTTCGCGCCCAGTTCCATCAGCGTGCGCCGGTTTGCCAGGCCCGTCAGCGAGTCATTGGCGGCCAGCAGCTCCAGCGCGGTATTGAGCTCTTGCAGCAGCTTGTTCTGCTCCAGCAGCTGCTGGTTGATCTGCGCAATCTCGTCTTCCTTCTGCTTGCGGTCATGGATGTTGAAGGTGACGCCAATCAACCGCTTGCCGGGCGTGGCGCTGCTTCGGTCCATGATGCGGCCGTAGTTGGCAAACCAGATCCACTCGCCCGCCTTGGAGCGCAGCCGGAACTCGGCACGGTATTGCGGTGTGATGCCTGCCACGTGGTCGGCCACCGCCTGCTTGACGCTTTCCAGGTCGCCAGGGTGGAACAGGCCAAAGATGTCCTGCACGCCCGTCACGATTTCGTCCTGGGTAAAACCCAGCTCCTCAAAGGTCTTGGTGGCCTTGTGGGTGACCTGGCCGCTGACCAGATCGTTCTCCCACAGGTCCAGCCCGGCGGCCTCCAGCACCAGCTCCAGCCGCTCCTTGTTCAGGTCTGCTTCATCACCCATGGCGGCAAAAACCCTTGATTCTTCAGGCCGACGGCATCGCCCCGGCGTAACCCATGTTGCGCAGCAAACCGGCAAACGACGCCACGACTCCCGGGGTGTTGTAAAGCTGGGGGGCCGTCTGTACGGCGATCACGCTCACCATCTGGCCCGTGCTTTTGCCCGTGGCGGCGTCAAAGTACAGGGCCAGGTCGTCGCTGGCGTTGGAGAAGCCGCGGCCCGTGCTTTCCGAGTAGTAGCAGATGGAGTCGGGGGCGATGACATCGGGCGCCACGCTCGCAGACGAGTACATGATGAGGTTCTCGTTCAGGTTGTACAGATAGTGCGTCTCGGTGCTCAGGCTCGGGTCCTGTGTGTTGTCCAGGCGGATGATGCCCGAATCCAGCGACGCGCTGGAGGTGGACTGCGTGACCGAGGTGATGAAAAAATTGGTCACCACCGCGCTGGCTGGGCGGCCGGTGATCATGGTAATCACGTCCGCCACGGCAGCAGTGGCGGGCGGCGTGGCGGCCTGCAGCAGAAACTGCCCCAGCCCCCGCGCCTGCTCCAGCGTGCCCGGTATGTAGCTGCCCGACAACGCAAAGCCGTTGCCCGCGTTGGAGGGCCACATGGCAATGCCCGAATACCCGCCAAACCCGGCCACCACGCCACCCGCCAGGGTCTCCACGCGCGCAGCGGTAGAAGCGCCCAGCACGGCGGATTCCAGATCCACCCGCGTAGAGGCATCGCTGGCCAGCACAGCGGGGCACGGCGCAAGCTGCGCACCGCCGGTGAAGGTGGTCTGGGGCAGTTCGGGCACGGCACGGCCGGCGCCATCGCCGTTGACCACCCAGACCGCGCCCTGCGACATGGCTGCGCCAATGAGCGGCACCAGCGAATTGATGGGCCCGATCTCCACAGGGATCAAGGCGCCCAGCAGGGCACCGGTACTGGCCTCCATCACGGCCACGGTGTTGCTGACCGAGTTTTGCACCGCAGACAGCGTGAGGCTGTCGGCCGCATCGGGCGAGCCCATGATGGCGAGCACACAGGCGTTGGTGGCGCCGTCATAGTCCTGCACCGTGACCGTGCCGCTCCAGCCCTGACCAGCCAGCTCCTGAAGGATCGAACAAGCGTCGTGGTAGCTGCCGCCCCCCCCACTGGCCAAAACCGCTGCGCCCGCCGCAATCGATTGGAAATCGGCCAACCCATAGTTATAGACAACACCCATCTGGCGCCCCTCTCTTTTGGTATGGGAGGCACGATACGCCTGCCCGGTTGGTTGTCAATCCGCTGCATCCCATGCGGGCCCAGGGCACCAACGTGGTATGACCCGGATCAAGGGCACGCAAGTTCCACGCCCAAGAACCGCACGGCCAACACCCGCAGCTGAGCGCACCAGGGCGGAAAGCACTCTGGCCTCGCGGTGCGCCATCGCCTATGCTCTGTCTGCGTTGCAGTTTTGTTGTTGTTTTTCCTGGCAGATGCCTACCCACACCATGAGCCTCCCCGATAAATCCCCCGTCTACGGCACCGAAGATCTGCTGATCAGCCTGTGCAACTCCGTCACCCGGGTCTTGAACGTGGCCACCCACAGCCAGATCCACTACTCCGGCATGGTGCAGCGCATCAGCAAGACGTGCCTCAAGCCCGACATCGGCTGTTTTGTGCTGTTCGATGGCGGCTTCTCGGGGCTGGTCATCATCAACTTCTCGGCCCAGGCCGCGATGGAGCTGTATGCCAACTACCTGCTGAACATGGGCATGTCCAAGGACGATCTGGTCAGCTCCTACACGTCGGACGAAGTGAGCAATGTGATGGGCGAGCTGATGAACCAGGTGGTGGGCGACTTCACCGGCAAGGTGCGCCGCGAGCTGCAGACCCACATCACCCAGAACCAGCCCAAGATGCTGGTGCTGAACAAGCAGGTGATGCTGAGCGTGGACGCCAACCTGGACAAGCCCGAAGCCCGGCGTGTGACCTTCTACACCAGCAACAACAACATCTTCTACCTGGAACTGGCCATCGACCGCACCGAGTTCATCAAGCTCTACGACTTCGAGGCGCAGGAAGTGCCGGATGCCGACGCGCTGATGGCCCAGTCGCAAGAAGCCCCTCCCGTGCCTGCGCCACCGCCTGCAGGGCAGGATGACACGGAGGCGTTGCTGAAGTCGCTGGGGATGTAGTTGTTCAAAAACGATAGCTGCTAGCGCCTGTTATATAAGCGCTAAAGGCATATTTCAGCCATATTCTTTTGTCCACAAACCGGTGCAGCACAGTGCTGGAGACCCAGGGCTTCGTGCTGCTGCCCGGCCTGCTGACACCCGATGACTGCGAAACCCTAGCAGCGGAGGTTGACAAGTACCTCCCGCTGCGGGACGGCAACACCCCACGCCCCCCAGCTCTGGCGGCCAGCGCAACCTGCTGAAGTACCCCTGGTGCAAGGCCCTGGCAGAACGGCTGCAGGGAATGCCTGCGATTGCGCCCCTTCTACCCACATCGTCTGTCGCGGTGCAGTGCACCTACTTCGAGAAAACGCGAGCGCGCAATTGGCTCGTTCCACTGCACCAGGACCTGAGCATTCCAGTCGCTGAGCGGGTGGAGCATCCCGCGCTCCGAGGCTGGTCTGAAAAGGACGGCGCTCTTTTTGTGCAGCCCCCCGCCCGCTTGCTGCAAGAGTTGCTGGCGGTGCGCCTGCACCTGGACCCGTGTCAAGGTGAAAATGGCCCGCTGCGTGTGGTGCCCGCCACGCACCAACTGGGTGTATTGACGCCACGGAACGCCCAGGCGCTGCGCGATGCCAGCGGCGAAGTCCTCTGCGTTGCAGACCTGGGCACCGCGCTGGCGATGCGCCCGCTGCTGCTGCACGCCTCGTCCAAGTCCACGAGCAACCGTCCACGGCGCGTGCTGCATTTTGTATTTGGCCCGGCTACCCTGCCTTGGGGCCTGGCTTGGTCCAAGGCAGTGTTCAGCTGAAACCCGTCGGGCGCAAAGTCCTACAAGGCTGTACCGGTGCAGCCTACGGCTGAGCGCCGCTGACTGCATAAATTGTAGGCAACGCAGTCGCCCTCAGCCCGCGCTGCATTCCAACCGCATCCTGAGGAAAACCACCATGCCCCGAGGCACCTGGAGCGCCAAGCGCGAACGACAATACGAACACATCAAGGACAGTCTGCTGGACCGCGGCAAAGGTCAGGAAACAGCGGAGGAAATTGCCGCCCGCACCGTGAACAAGGAGCGGGCCCAGCATGGTGAGAGCAAGACGGCCAACCCCAAGACGCTGCGGGATACACCCGCGCCCGTGCGCGGTGGCAAGCGTTCACACCAAGGCGCACAAGGCCGCACCAAGGAACAGTTGTACGAGGAAGCGCGGCACCAAGGCATTGCGGGGCGTTCCAAGATGAACAAGCAGCAACTGGAGCAGGCCTTGAAACGGTGACATCTGCAGGCCACATCGAAAATCGAAATTGATAGCTGCCAGCGCTTTATCTATAAGCGCGGGAGGCTAAAAAGACCCAATTTTGAGCACCGCCTTCGTCAGCGCCGCGGACCCAACCGCTCTGCGATCCAGATGCCGCCAAGCACCATCGCCAGCGCCACCGCGTGATAGGCACCCACGGGCTCACTCAGCACCCACACAGCCAAGGCAGGCCCAAACACGGGGTTGAGGTTGAGGAACACGCTGGCACGCGCCGGGCCGATCAGCTCCACCGCGCGGATAAACAGGATCTGCGAGACGAACGACGGCAGCAGACCCACATACAGCAGGATGAGCCAGCCCTGCACCGTGGGCCAGAAAAAATGTCCGGTTGCCACTTCGGCCGCCAGCAGCGGCAACGAAGCCAGCGCCGCGACGCCCGCCACCGCCGAGAAGAAAACCAGGGGCGGCACCACAGGGCGGGACCGCAGCCCCAGCGTGTAGCCGGCGTACAGCACACAGGCCAGCAAAATCCACAGGTCGCCAATGTTGAAGTCAAGCGCCGCCACCACCGCCCAGGTGCCGCGCGAGGCGACGATGGCCACACCAGCGAGCGTGATGACCACCCCCAGCATCTGCAATGCGGTAACCCGCAGCCGCAAGAACAACACCCCGGCCAGCAACACCAGCACCGGAATCATCCCCTGAATCAGCGCCAGGTTGACGGCGGTGGTGTGGTGGGCGGCGGCGTAGAACAGCGCATTGAACGCGGTAAAGCCGCTCACACCCATGAGCGCCAGATACGTCCAGCGCCCCCGCAATGCGGGCAGGTGCTGCACCACCTGCTGGCGTGCGACAAACCACAGCGCAATGCAGGCAATGCTCCAGCGGGCCGTGGTCAGCATCATGGGAGAGACGTTCCCCACAGCCAAACGCGCCGCCACCGCATTGCTGCCCCAGATGAGGGTGGTGACGATGAGGAGAAGTGCGGGGCGCTGATAGAGACTGCGCCAAAAGGCACCGCGTGTGGCGGCAGAGGAGGATGCGGGCATGGGCACGAGGGTAGCAAACTCAATGGGTGCTGCTGTCCTGCGCCCTCTTCAGCGCGAAGACCCATGCGACGGGCCGAACCAACGGTTGCCTATCCCTCAAACTGCGGATGCAGCTGCCGAATGCGGTTCATGGCCATGCCTGCCGCTGCCGTGCGCGTCTCCACCCCCAGCTTGGCAAACACGCGCTCCAGGTGTTTTTTGACCGTGGCGGGGCTGGCACCCAGAATGTCGCCGATGTCGCGATTGATCTTGCCCTTGACGACCCAGTACAGCACCTCGGCCTCGCGCGCGGTGAGTTTGAACGATAGGCTCATGGATTCGATGATCTTCGCGTCGGACACCTCGCGCATCACGATGAGCCAATCGCCGCCGCCTGCACTGTCGCCCGCCTGCTGGTGCAGCCGGAAGGTGAGGCGGCGCGCGCCCTGCTCCACGGCCAGGCGCGGGGGTTCGGCCAGCGAAGCGGCCAGCAGCTCGGCGGCGTTGTCGGCCAGAACATGGCGGCGCAGCCAGGCCTGCACGGGCTCGGGCGCCCATTGGCCAAAGGCGGTGGGCGCGCCGTCCGGGCCCACTTCGCCAAAGTAACTTTGCAGCAGCTCGCGCGCCAGCGGGGTTTGCCAGACGATGCGGCCGTCCGACGCACGCACGGTGATGCTGGCGTAGCCAAACGCATCGAGCGCGTTGCGCGCCTCGCGGGCCTGGCGGGCGTCCTGCCGGGCCTTACGGGCTGCGCCCAGGTGCACGCCCATGCGCGCCATCACCTCGCGGGGCTTGATGGGCTTGGTGACGTAGTCCACGCCACCCGCCTCCAGCGCGGCCACGAGGTGCTCGGTCTCGGTCAGGCCGGTCATGAAGATGATGGGGATGTGCGCCGTGGCGGGCGATGCCTTCAGGCGCCGCGCCACTTCAAAACCGTCCATGCCGGGCATCATGGCGTCGAGCAGCACAATGTCGGGCAGGGCCTGCGCGGCACGCTGCAAGGCCGCCTCGCCATGCGTGGCGACCAGCACGGTGTAGCCCGATTCATCCAGCGCGTCGTGCAGCACGGCCAGGTTGTCGGGCACGTCGTCCACGATCAGCACCACGTCGCTGTCGGTGCGGTCCAGCGCTGCACCGGGCGCTGCAGACGCGTGCAAGGAAGATGGGTTGGCGGTGGTCATCACGAGGGTGCCTGCTCCAGGATCTGGCCCATGGCATCGAACTGGAACTGCTTGGCCAGCTGCCGCATGGTGCCCACAAAAGCGCTGTGCGCGGGCTGGCTGCGTTCAATGTCGTCCAGCGTGTTGAGGATGCCACGGTAGTAGCCCAAAGACACCGCCTGGGCCAAGGCGGCAAGGGCGGTGGTGTCGGGGTATGTGAGGGGCGCATCCGCTGCCGCAGGCAAGGCGGGGGTCGTATTGGCTTCGCCGTATTGCCACTGCAACCCCAAACGGCGCTCCAGCCAATCGAGCAGCTCGCTGTGGCGCACGGGCTTGACGATGAAGTCTTCGGGGCGGATCTCCACGTCGTTGTCCAGCGCCTTGTCAAACGCATTGGCGGAAACAATGGCGCAATGCACGTTCGGCAACCGCATCTGCCGCACGCGCCGCAAAGTCTCCCACCCGTCGATGCCCGGCATGGCCAGGTCCATGAAGATGGCGTGCGGCCGGTAGCCGGTGGCCAGCAGATCCAGCGCATCATGGCCGCTGGCCGCCTGGCGCAGCTCAAAGCCCAGGGGTTCGAGCAGTTGCACCAGCAGCTCGCGGTCGGGCTCTTCGTTGTCCACGACCAGGATGCGGCGGCGCTCGCCGGCATACCCTCTGCGCGCGCGCTGGGCTTGCACAGCCACAGGCGCCGCCGCCTTGCCCAGCGCATCCCCATGCACCTCGGGCAGGAACAGCTTGACGTGGAACACCGAGCCCACGCCTGGGGTGCTGCTCACCGTCAGCTCGCCGCCCATGAGCGCGGTGAGCATCTTGGCAATGGTCAGGCCCAGGCCTGCGCCCGGCGCGGCCGCGGTGTTGCCACCGCCCGAGCCGCCGCGCGCAAAGGGCTCGAAGATGCGCTCGATCTCCTCGGACGTGAGGCCTGGTCCGGTGTCCTGCACCTCGATGCGCGCCATTTCGCGTGCATAGCGCACGCGCAGCGTGACGGTGCCGTGCGCGGTGAACTTGACGGCGTTGCCCAGCAGGTTGATGAGGATCTGGCGCAGGCGCTTTTCGTCGGCACGCACCACTTCCGGAATCACGCCCAGCACATCAAACTGGAAGGCCAGGCCCTTGGCCGCGGCCTGCAGTTCAAACAGGCTGGCCATCTCATGCAGGCCATCGGCAAAACGCATGGGCGTCACGTCCAGCGTGAGCTTGCCGGATTCGATGCGCGCGATGTCGAGCGTGCCCTCGATGAGCGAGAGCAGGTGCTCGCCCCCCCGGCGGATCACATGTACCGCCTGCTTGCGGTGCGGGGGCACGCCCGCGTCCTCGCCCATCAGCTGCGCGTAGCCCAGGATGGAGTTGAGCGGCGTGCGGATCTCGTGGCTGATGGCGCTGATGTAGCGGCTTTTGGCGTGGTTGGCCTGGTCGGCAGCGCGCTTGGCTTCTTCGGCCACCTGGCGCGCCTGCTCGGCCACGCTGCGCGCGGTCTGCAGGGCCTCGTCGGTCTGGCGGTGTAGCTCGATCTCGCGCACCAGAAGGCCGGTCTGGCGGTTGGATTCCTCCTGAGCCACCTGGCGGCTTTTGTGCGCCAGCACCAGCCACCAGGCCACGATGCCCGAAATGACCAGCAGTGCAAGATAGGCCTTGAGCAGGCCCGAGCGCAGCGCCACTTCGGGTGCCGCCATCACCTCGGTGTCAGTGGCCGCCTGGGCGATGGTGTTGAGCTCCTGGTGGTACAGCAGCCCCATCACCGAGGCCAGCAGCGGCGCTATCACCAGCATCAGCAGCAGGAAGTGACCCAGGCCCGTGTCCAGGTAGCGCCACATGGCGCGCGGCAGCACCCAGCGCAGCGCGGCCGACCACTGCACCGCCATGCTCGCGTGGGGTTTGCACAGGTCGCCGCAGCGCGCATCGAGCGTGCAGCACAGCGAGCAGATAGCCCCCCGGTAAGCAGGGCACTGGGCCATGTCCGGGGCTTCGTACTCGCGCTCGCAGATCACGCAGCGCTGCACGGTGTAGCGCACATAGCTGCCCAGGTCAGCACCTTGTTTGCCGCTGACCGGACCGTGCATGGGCACCGCCACCACATCGGTCACCGCAGTGGGATCGGGCTGGCGCGCAATGTAGTAGCGCCCTCCAGTGGCCCAGGCAATGAGCGGTGCGGTGACAAAGGCCACCGCCATCGCAATCACCGCCGAGAACGCCTGCGGCAGCGGTCCGAACAGGCCCAGGTGCGCGCTGATGGACAGGATCGACGCGAGCGCCATCGAGCCCACGCCCACCGGGTTGATGTCGTACAGGTGCGCGCGCTTGAACTCGATGCCCTTGGGCGACAGGCCCAGCGGCTTGTTGATGACGAGGTCGGCCACCACCGACATGATCCAGGCGATGGCGATGTTGGAGTACAGCCCCAGCACCTCGCCCATGGCGCGGAACACGTTCATCTCCATCAGCATGAAGGCGATGAGGGTGTTGAACACCACCCACACCACGCGCCCCGGGTGGCTGTGGGTAAGGCGCGAGAAGAAGTTCGACCACGCCAGCGAGCCTGCGTAGGCGTTGGTCACATTGATCTTGAGCTGCGAGACCACCACAAACAACGCCGTGGCCGCCACCGCCCAGCCGTAGTGGGGGAACACGTATTCATACGCGGCCAGGTACATCTGGTTGGGGTCCACCGCACGCTCGGCAGGCACCATGTGCGTGAGCGCCAGATAAGCCAGCAGCGCGCCGCCCAGCATCTTGAGCACGCCCAGCACCACCCAGCCCGGCCCACCTACCAACACCCCGAGCCACCAGCGTCCACGCGTGGCGGGTGTGCTGGCGGGCATGAAGCGCAGGTAGTCGGCCTGCTCCCCCATCTGGGTAATGAGCGCAATACCGACCGTGAGCGCCGCACCAAATAAGGGCAACTGAAATGTGGCGCCCCGCATTGATTCACCACCGTAGTGCACGATGCCGGAAAACGCACCAGGATCGCGCACGATCACATACACAAACGGCACCACCAGCATCACCAGCCACAGCGGCTGTGTCCACACCTGCAGGCGGCTGATAGCCGACACGCCATGCGTGACCAGCGGAATCACCACAATGGCGCAGATGAGGTAACCCCAGGTGGGCGGGATGTCGAGCGCCAGCTCCAGCGCGTAGGCCATCACGGCGGCCTCCAGCGCGAAGAAGATGAAGGTGAAGCTCGCGTAGATCAGCGAGGTGAGCGTGGAGCCGATGTAGCCAAACCCCGCGCCGCGCGTGAGCAGGTCCATGTCCACCCCATAGCGCGCCGCATACACGCTGATGGGCAGCCCCGCCAGGAAGATGATGAGCCCCGTGGCCACGATGGCCCAGAAGGCATTGATGAAGCCGTACTGCACCAGCAGCGTGGCGCCCACGGCTTCCAGGATCAGGAAAGACGCAGCCCCGAACGCTGTGTTGGCCACGCGCCATTCAGACCATTTGCGAAAGCGCTGGGGGGTGTAGCGCAGTGCGTAGTCCTCCATGGTCTCGGTGGCGACCCAGCTGTTGTAGTCGCGGCGCACCTTGACGACCTGCTGCGGCGCTTGCGCGTCGGCATCCGGCCCCAATGCGGGCGCCGAGGCCACGTCGGGCGGGACAAGAGAGGCGGTGGAGGGAGGCATGGACAGGGGTTGCGACAAGCCCTGCAAGTGCAGTTTCCATGCCACGGCCGCCGCGGGTGGGCACCACCCCTGCGCCCTCTGGCGTATGGCGGGCACGGGGCTTGCTGCCTATGATGAATCCGCTGCCCTTCGGACCGCACGGCCATCGATGACGATTGCCCCGTGTGTCCGGCCTGGACAACCCGCCACACGAGCCCACCCCTCCTTACATTGAGCAGAACGACATGGAACTGACCCCTCGTGAGAAAGACAAGTTGCTGATCTTCACCGCCGCCCTGCTGGCCGAGCGCCGCAAGGCCCGGGGCCTGAAGCTCAACTACCCCGAGGCCATGGCCCTGATCAGCGCCGCCGTGATGGAAGGCGCGCGCGACGGCAAGACCGTGGCGCAATTGATGAGCGAGGGCCGCACCGTGCTCACCCGCGCGGACGTGATGGACGGCATCGCCGAGATGATTCCTGACATCCAGGTCGAGGCCACCTTCCCCGACGGCACCAAGCTGGTCACCGTCCATCAACCGATCGTCTGACCCCCTTTCTCTCTGTCCCTCGTTCTCTCTGTGGAGCCCCCATGCGCATCGCACTCTCACACCGCCACACAGCCGCTCTCCTTTTCATAGCTGCCAGCGCAATCAGCACGTGCGCCAACGCCCATACAGGCGCTGAATCCCACATCCACAACAGTTTCTTCAGCGGCCTTGCCCACCCCCTGTTCGGCCTGGACCACCTGGCCACCATGGTGGCCGTGGGCCTGTGGAGCGCCCTGGCCGCGCGCAGCGCCGGGCGCGAACTGCTATGGGGCCCCGTGGGCTTTGCGGCCATGCTGCTGGTGGGCGCCGTGCTGGGCCTGCAGGGCGTGGCGCTGCCTGCTGTGGAGCCGATGATTGCTGCGTCGCTGCTGGTCACAGGCCTGCTGGTCGTGTCGCGCCAGCGCGTGCCCGGACTGGTGGCGGCGCTAGGTGTGGGCGTGTTCGCTGTCTTCCACGGCGTGGCCCACGGCTACGAGCTGGCAGGCAGCGACAGCGCCTGGCAAACATTGGCGGGCATGCTGACCGCCACCGTGCTGCTGCATGGCACGGGCCTCGCGGCGGGCTGGGCACTGCGCCACCGCCATGTGTGGCTGGCGCGCGCCGCAGGTGCGGGCGTGGCAGTGTTCGGTGGTGCGCTGCTCGCGCAAATGGCCTGACCCGTTGACCCACCAGGAGCACGCAATGATCCCAGGCGAACTCTTCACCGAACCCGGTGAACACCCGCTCAACACCGGCCGCCGCACCCTCACGCTGGTGGTACGCAACACCGGCGACCGCCCGATCCAGGTGGGCTCGCACTACCACTTTGCCGAGACCAACAACGCCCTGGGTTTTGACCGTGCCGCCGCACGCGGCATGCGGCTGAACATTGCATCCGGCACGGCCGTGCGTTTTGAGCCCGGCCAGGAGCGCACCGTAGAGCTGGTGGACTACGCGGGCGATTGCCGCGTGTACGGCTTTCAGGGCCTGGTACAGGGCGCACTGTAAAAATTCAGGTCAAAACAGCCTCTAGCGCTTTATGGATAAGCGCTGGAAGCTATTAAAAACATAGTAATCAGTTTCTCGCGGAGCACACCCATGGCAACCATTGGACGACGCGCCTACGCCGAAATGTTTGGCCCCACGGTGGGCGACCGCGTGCGCCTGGCCGATACGGAACTCATCCTCGAAGTCGAGGCCGATCACACGCTGCGCGCAGGCAGCTATGGCGAAGAGGTGAAGTTTGGCGGCGGCAAGACCATCCGCGACGGCATGGCACAAAGCCAGCGCAGCAACGCCCAGGGGGCGGTGGACACGGTGCTGACCAATGCCCTCGTGGTGGACCACACCGGCATCTTCAAGGCCGACATCGGCTTGCGCGCAGGCCGCATCGCATCCATCGGCAAAGCCGGCAACCCCGACACGCAGCCCGGCGTGGACATCATCATCGGCCCCGGCACCGAGGTCATCAGCTGCGAGGGCAACATCGTCACCGCAGGCGGCATCGACAGCCACATCCACTTCATCTGCCCGCAGCAGATCGAGGAAGCCCTGGCCAGCGGCGTGACCACCATGCTAGGCGGCGGCACCGGCCCCGCCACGGGCACGCTAGCCACCACCTGCACCTCAGGCCCCTTCAACATGGAGCGCATGCTGCAGGCGGCCGACGCTTTCCCGATGAACCTGGGCTTTCTCGGCAAAGGCAACGCCAGCCTGCCCGATGCCCTGCATGAGCAGATCAACGCAGGCGCCATCGGCCTCAAGCTGCACGAAGACTGGGGCACCACGCCGTCGGCCATCAGCAACTGCCTGGACGTGGCCGAAGAAACCGACACGCAGGTGGCCATCCACAGCGACACGCTCAACGAATCGGGCTTTGTGGAGAACACCATTGCCGCCGTGGGTGGGCGCGGCATCTGCGCCTTCCACACCGAAGGCGCGGGGGGAGGACACGCACCGGACATCCTGCGCGTAGTGGGCGAGGACAACTTCCTGCCCAGCTCCACCAACCCCACCATGCCGTACACGCACAACACGCTCGACGAGCATGTGGACATGCTCATGGTGTGCCACCACCTCGATGCCAGCATTGCCGAAGACCTGGCCTTTGCCGAAAGCCGCATCCGCAAGGAGACGATTGCCGCAGAAGACATCCTGCACGACCTGGGCGCCATCAGCATGATGTCCAGCGACAGCCAGGCCATGGGCCGCGTGGGCGAAGTCATCCTGCGCACCTGGCAAACCGCGCACAAGATGAAGGTGCAGCGCGGCAGCCTGCAAGGCGACAGCGCCCGCAACGACAACACGCGCATCAAGCGCTACGTGGCCAAGTACACCATCAACCCCGCCATCGCCCACGGCATCAGCCATGAAGTGGGTTCGCTCGAAGTGGGCAAATGGGCCGACATCGTCATCTGGAAGCCCGCATTCTTCGGCGTGAAGCCCGCGCTGATCCTGAAGGGCGGCCTGATCGCCATGGCGGCGATGGGTGACCCGAACGCCTCCATCCCCACGCCCCAGCCCGTGCACTACCGGCCGATGTTTGGCGCGTTTGGCGGAGCGATTGCCAAGACCTCCCTCACCTTTGTCTCGCAGGCGGGTTTGGCGGCGGGCATCGGTGAGCGCTTCGGCCTGCGCAAAACGCTGAGCGCGGTGCGCAACATCCGCAGCGTGCGCAAGCAGCACATGGTGCACAACAGCTACACGCCCAAGATGGAAATCGACGCGCAGACTTATTCGGTACGCGCAGATGGGCAGCTGCTCACTTGCGAGCCCGCCACCGTACTGCCCATGGCGCAGCGCTACTTTTTGTTCTGAGGCCCACGTCCCATGAGCGCCGTATTGCAAGACCTGATGATCCGCCTGGACGACCTGAGCGACCCGCGCATTGAAGCCTTCATGCAAGAGCACCTGGTGGACATGCGTGCCGTTTCACCGCCTGAAAGCGTGCACGCGCTGGACATGGACCAGCTGCGTCAGCCGAACATCGCGTTCTGGTCTGCCTGGCTGACCGGAGTGGATGGCGACATGCTGGTGGGCACGGGCGCGCTCAAGCGGCTCGATGCCGGCCACGCTGAACTCAAATCCATGCGCACCAGCACCCGCCATCGCGGCCGGGGCATTGCGCGCCAGCTCCTGAACCATTTGCTGCAAGAGGCCCGTGCACGCGGCTTTGCCCGCGTGAGCCTGGAGACCGGCACGCAACCGTTCTTCGAACCCGCGCGGCAGCTCTACCTGCAGAACGGCTTCGTCGAATGCGGCCCTTTTGCCGGCTACTGCCTCGACCCTTACAGCTTCTTCATGACCCGTACGCTGTAAACAAACGCGCTGCCCAGGGTTGAGCCCCTGGCACACAATGCACGTTTGCCCGCTGCAACAAAGAATCTCCATGATCCAAGCCTCCAAACTCATCCCCCAAGGCAAGGGCCTTGCGCCCATACTGGTCAAGCGCGCCACCACCATCGAGCTGGACTGGGACGTGCGCCAGAAAAGCCGCTTTGCCGCCACCGACTCCGCCGGGCGCGAACTGGGCATCTTCCTGCCGCGCGGCACGCTGGTGCGCGGCGGTGACGTGCTGGTGGCCGAAGACGGCTCCATGGTCCGCGTCATCGCCGCACCGCAGCCCGTGCTGGTCATCACGCACAGCACACAGCACGGCACCCCCTTCGACCTGACCCGCGCCGCCTACCACCTGGGCAACCGGCACGTGCCCATCGAGCTGCAGCCCGACCACCTCAAGATCGAACCCGACCACGTGCTGGCCGACATGCTGCGCGCGATGCACCTGATCGTGACTGAGCAGAACTTGCCCTTTGAACCCGAAGGCGGGGCCTATGCGGCGGGACACGGTGGCGGGCACCACCACCATGGCGGGCACCACCACCATGGTGGGCATGATCACGGACATGACCATGGGCACGATCGTGATCACGATCACGATCACAGCCATGATCACAGCCACGCAGCAGCAAGCACCGCAGCCCCAGGCCCCGGGCGCACCGTGTCCATCCCCGTGGTGGCCCAGGGGCATGTGCACGGCCCCCACTGCAACCACGACCACTGACTCCCCGCTCCATGCGCCTGGACCGCCCCGCGCCCCTGCCCGCCGCCAGCTTCCTGCAGCTGATGTGGCTGGCCTCCCCCGCGTTGCCCGTGGGCGGGTTCTCGTACTCCGAAGGGCTGGAAAGCGCCATTGAAAACGCGGGCCTCGCCAACGAAACCGCCGTGGGCGACTGGCTGCTGGACCAGTTGCACATCACCCAGGCACGCGGCGACATGGCCCTGATCGCCAAGGCCGTGGGCGCCTGGCGCCGCACCGACTGGGACCACGTGCGCGAACTCAACAACTGGGTGCTGCACACCCGCGAAACCAGCGAGCTGCGGCTGCAGACCGAGCAAATGGGCCGCTCCATGGCCGACTGGCTGCGCAACCAGAACCTGGGCGATGAACAGGTGTTGCCCGCCATCCGCCACCTGGCCGCCCTGCCCCCCACCTACCCTGTGGCGTTTGCGCTGGCCGCATCCACCACCCAGGCGCCCGTGCGCGATGTGCTGCTGGCCTACGCCTTCGGCTGGGCCGAAAACATGGTGCAGGCCGCCCTCAAATCCATGCAGCTGGGCCAAAGCGCAGGCCAGCGCATCCTCGCAAAACTGGCCGATGCCATACCTGCCGCCGCCGACCACGCCATAGGCCTGATGGATAGCGAGCGCCAGGCCTTCTCGCCGATGCTGGCCATCCTGAGCGCCCAGCACGAAGTGCAATATTCAAGACTTTTTCGCTCCTAGCGCTTTCGAATCCTACGCTAGCAGCTATTGATTTGATAGTAAATAACGCCATGACCAACACACTGCACCACCACATCCCGAACCGCACCAAAAACCTGCCGCCCCTGCGCGTCGGCATCGGCGGCCCCGTGGGCTCCGGCAAGACCACGCTGCTGGAAATGCTGTGCAAGACCATGCGCGATGACTACGACCTCATCGCCATCACCAACGACATCTACACCAAGGAAGACCAGCGCCTGCTGACTGTGAGCGGTGCCCTGCCCGCCGAACGCATCCTGGGTGTGGAAACCGGCGGCTGCCCCCACACCGCCATCCGCGAAGACTGCTCCATCAACCTCGAAGCCATCGACCGCATGTTGGGCGAGTTCCCCAACGCCGACATCGTGTTTGTGGAAAGTGGCGGGGACAACCTGGCCGCCACCTTCAGCCCTGAGCTCTCGGACCTCACCATCTACGTGATCGACGTGGCCGCTGGCGAAAAAATCCCCCGCAAGGGCGGCCCCGGCATCACCAAGAGCGATCTGTTCATCATCAACAAGACCGACTTGGCCCCCCACGTGGGCGCCAACCTGGACGTGATGCACGCCGACACCACCCGCATGCGCACCAACGCCCAGGGCCTCAAGCCGTTTGTGATGACCAATCTCAAAACCCTGGCAGGCGTGGCCGATGTGGTGAAGTTCATCGAGACCCGGGGCATGCTGAAAAAATCAGCACCCGCAGTCGGCTAGAATTCGCGCCTTCCCTCCCGGAGACTTGGGTGAGTGGTTTAAACCAGCAGTCTTGAAAACTGCCGACGGGCAACCGTCCGTGAGTTCGAATCTCACAGTCCCTTTCCAGGATTCATGACAAACGGGCCCGAGCGGCCCGTTTTGCATTTCTACCCAGCGTTTTATCTATCGCTTGAGTTGGCATTCCTAGCCCCCCGGTGGCCTTGCAACTCTCTACTGACGTGAGAATAGTGCCGACGTATCTATGGTGGATCTGCTCAACGATTGGCAGCGTGTGCTGCCTTTTTCTTGAGTTGCTCCAACTTACCCGCAACCGTCCATTTGCTCATTTCTTTCTGGTCTTGCTCGAATTTGTCGAGGTGGGTCCAGTAGTCTCGATGGTGTGCACGATTTGGAGACTCTAGGATGTCTTCCACGATGGCTGCGAGTCGCAGCAATGCTGCTTCTCTTCGGTAGAGTTCTACTATGTCTAGGTTCGCGATTTCGCTCGTCATCGCAGCGTTTTCAGCATCGTTTTCGCGGTTCAGAGCGACGCACCACTGACCGTGCGCGAGCTTGTTTCGCAGCAGGCTTGGGTCAAAGATGTATTCTTGAATTAAATCATTTAGCCGTTTCTTGACATTCGGCACGTGATTACTCTTACCACCTTCGACGCTACGCAATCCGAGCTCAACGCATTTAATCCACCCGGCTTTGACACCGTCAGCGCGGTTGGATCGCTTTACTTGCTCAATTTCGTCCAGTGTGAGGGCTTTTGGAGTATGAATCAGTTTTGAGAAACTGGCTTCTGCGAGAGCACAATATACGAGTGCCAAGAGCTTGGTATTGATTTGAACAGCCGCTTCATTTTTTGCTAGCAGCAGTCCATTTAGCTGGCGATTTATGTGTTTCCATGTACGCTGAAGTTCGCGCACGTTCGCCGTCTGGGCCCGGAATACTTCAAGTCGTTGATGTTCTTGCAATTCTCGCCCTCGGTAGATAAAGAGCACTTGGATCGAAATGCTCTTTATCTACCCGGAATCGAACCGGGATCCGCGCAGGAGTGCGGGTGTCTTACCAAATTAGACGATAGATCCACAAATATTGTCGCTTGACCAGTCTTGCGCCGTCAAGTTGCTGGGGGGCCACATCGCTAGGTCGAGCCGACTCCGCTTGGCATTACGTCTCAGGTCAAGACTATCGCGCGCCCGAGCCAGACACGCCTTGCGGTTGTCCTGGTCTTTGATGGCGTAGCAGCGATCCCTTGATCCCTTGATTTCCGCTAGACACTGATTGCGGTTGTCACCATCCTTGATGCGGTAGCAGTACCCATGGTCCCGCTTGACCTGCGCCAGACAGTACGCCCGCCTGTCCGCATCCTTGATCGCGTAGCACTCCGAGGTGCCTGCCATGGCCTCCCCCATCCAGGCCATTGCGATCATGCAGAGCGGCACGAGTAGGTAGCTTCTCGCTATGTTTGTGATGGTCATGGTGTCCTCATTCGCAGATGCTGTGGAACATGGCCTGCTCCTCGCCAGCGGTACATATGGTCAGTTGTTGCCCATCACGTTGCCAGCGGAATCTGCACATAGCCAGCCCTGATCCGCTACAGGTCTGCATTTCCGGACGGCCCTCACATCGGGTGTCACCCTCCATACATTGATCTGCATCTTTGGAGGTCACAGGCTGCCAGCCATCACGCATGAGCACCACCCGTACCTGTTCATAGGATTTGTTGCGAGCGAATGGCGGGACAGGACGCCGTTTGATGCTGGTCTGGGCCTGGGTTTCGTCCACCACTGGCGGCGGCGAGCGACCATTCCCGTCTGGTGACTTGCGAGAGATCATGAGTGGCGCGCGATTCTCTGCTGCCACAGCGTTGCCCGTGACCTTCTGCCATTGCCCGGCATATGCCCAGTATGTCTTCCCTTGGTAGGTGACCAGCATGCGCTTGGGTTTGAGGTGATCGGCATCCTTCGATGATTGCCATTCCATCCAGTCCGCTGTCACGGGATCACCATGCGTCACCTCACGGCATTGCCCGCGTGCGATCTTGCGCATCAGTTCTTGCTGGAAGACCCAGTTACTGCGTTGCATGTAGCTGTCGCTGGTGACGATGCGCGTCAGCACCTCCGGTCTGTGGCGAAATTTCTCCAGCAGGGCTTGGTTGGTCACGTCCGTGGCACCAAAGATTTCATCGAATGATTGCTGCTGATGACACAGCAGGGCAGGCTTTGTTATGTCAGAGCGCAACTCCAGCTGCACGCCCGGCATGAGTAGTGCGACAGGGGCCATGACCGCCACCGCGAGCCCATACCACGCCAGGATCACCTTCGCCTTGCCGACGCGGCCCTGTGCCCATGTGATTGATGACCACCCAGTGAGAGATTTCCAGTTGGTGGCGAGATAGTTCTTCATTGCATTGCTCCCTCTGTGTAGTTGTGTTGATCGGCTGTGTTGGCCCGTGTTGATGCGAGTGGTTCAGAGCTATGACCGACAGTCATATTTCCTGCGCGGCGACCGAGGGCGTAGTCCGCCCAGTCCTGCATGAGCTGCTGCCGTTTAGCAAGGAGGTCACCACGCCGGTACGCTGCCTCCACCTTGTTGCCCACCGCATGGGCCAGTGCCATTTCCGCGACCTCGTTGGGGTAGTCGGTTTGCTCCGCGCACCAGTCGCGGAAGGTGGAACGAAACCCATGGGGCACCGCCTCCAGCTTCAGACGGCGCAGCACCGCTGTGAGCGTCATGTCTGAGAGCGGGCTACCCAGTTCAGGATCACGGCTGTTAGGACTAGGGAATACATAGGCTTTGCCGGTAGTGCGTCCCGCTGCGAGTGCGAGTGCTTTCATTTCTTGCAGGAGTGCAATGGCCGCATCCGACAGCGGCACCCGATGGGCCTTACTGGCCTTCATGCGTTCGGCAGGGATCGTCCACACCCGCCCAGCCAGATCGATTTCCTCCCAGGTGGCACCCCGAACTTCTCCGGATCGAGCAGCCGTCAGGATCAGGAATAGCAGGGCCTTGGCACCCATCCCCTCCTGCCCCACCAGTTGCTCCATGAATACTGGCAACTGCGCATAGGGCAGCGCCTGAAAATGCATCGTCTTCGTCACCTTGCCCGGAGCAGGCAACAGCTTGTCCAGCAGCCCCTTCCAGCGCGCAGGATTGGAGTCGGTGCGGTAGCCCCGCGCAATGGCCCAGTCGATGATGGACTCGATGCGACCGCGCAGGCGGGTGGCCGTCTCCGTCTTGCTGGACCAGATCGGCTCCAGCACCTTGAGCACCATCGAGAGCGATATGTCCCGCACAGGCATCTTGCCCAGCACAGGGGTGGCGTACATGTCCAGTGACCGCTGCCACTGCTGCGCGTGTTTGGCGTTCTTCCAGCCCTTCTCATGCGAGGCGATGTAGCGCTTGGCCGCTTCACCGAATGTCATGCTGGTGTGGATTTCCGCGACCAGACGGGCACGCGCTCTGCGCGCATCCTCGATGGGGTCGATGCCCTGTGCCAATTTGGCACGGGCTGACCGAGCCGCCTCCCGTGCATCCGCCAACGTGACGGACGGATACGAGCCCAGGCCCAGATCGCGCCGTTTGCCTGCCACCTGATAGCGCAGCACCCAGCTGCGCGAGCCGTACATCGTGACGTTGAGGATCAGGCCACGCACGCCGCCGACATGGTTAGTGCCACGGCGCCAGAGGGCTGCGACTTGGGCCGCGCCCAGCTCTTTGCGGGGTTCGCGGGGCATCATGGCTGCACCTCCGCTGACGCAGGGCGAGGATAGCCAGGGGGCTCATAGATCAGTACCTGCCACTCGCACACCGAGGCATGAGTCAGGGCCTGGGCAGGGTCACCCCCATCCATGGCGATCAGCTCACTCTCGACGGCGCGAGTGCGGCCATCTGCGAGCCAATTGGCCCAGGTGCGGTAGCGGGCGATCATCCCGGCGTCGCGCTGGTGGAGATAGACGACCTGCAATGGCGCAGGTGGGTTCGGTCCAGTCAATCGAGTTTCCTCCTTGACCGCCACTCTGGAGAAATTGGAGGACTCGCGGGAAATTTCGATTTCATCGTCCCGTAACCCGCATGGGGCAAGGCGATGCTCTCCTCTCCCCAATTTTATTGAGTTCGTTGCTATCAATTTCATATCAATGACTCCTATGTCATTGATTTTCAATAGCTTTTTTCAGGTGCGAGAGGGGGTGTCTGGAGCGCGCACGCTGTCTTCAGGGACGAGACAGAGGACGCGTTTTCTTGCCGCGCGAGACACGGAGACTCCCCGTCGATGGGGAGCATGGAGGGGAGAGCAGCGGGTAGACCTACCCGCCATCTGTTCAGGCCAATTCGTAGGGTTCGAGCGTCCAGCTGTAGTCCAGGTACAGAGGATGCCTAGGATGGCCATTGACCGTCAGCTCACCGAATCTGCGCCATTGGGGCTGGTACTGCGCCAGCCGTTCATGCAATGCATCACGCGCCCGGAGGAGATAGGGCCGGTTCACTACAGACGTACCCCAGGCCGCCCATATGGTTGGCGTGGGGTATTGCGCGACGGTCTTCTCGATGGCTTCCAGATTGCGCTCGTAGGCCACGGAATCAGCCTTGGGTGGCAGGTCTTTGGGATCGGTGGCCCGTTCTGGGTAGAGATTGAGCATTACGAATCCATCGAATCCGCATTGCTGGGCGACCTTCTCCACGCGGGTCACGGTGGGGTCGAGCTTCTCTTGGGTGGCGGTGCTTGGATTGAGGCCGATGATCAGCAGCGGACGGGCACCGGAGCGGCCCAGCGTGTAGCGCCATTGGTCGTTTTGGTCGGAGTGGTAGATGTCGTACATGGGAACTTTCAGGCATGCATTCGTAGCGTCTGCCCAGCTCTCTCCGGCGCAGGCATCAGATTATTTTGTACCACATATGCGGGTGCATAGAGTCGTCAGGCAACGGACAGTCCCTGCCCATGACCAGGGACGAGGCATTGATCGCAGCGTTCGCCGACGAGCTTCGCTCGCGGCGTGCTGCGTTGCGCTTGTCTCAGGAGGAATTGGCCCATCGCGCGGGTATCAACCGGACGTACATCGCCAAGTTGGAACTGGCGCGCAATCAGCCTACATTGACTGTGTTGCTGCGCGTGGCTGAGGCGCTGGAGGTGCCGCTTCCGGAGTTGATTGCTGGGGCTCTTGGGCGGCGGTAGCTTCGCGCTTCCGCCCATGTGGGATTTGTCTGCTGATCGATGAGTCAGCCGGGGAGCGGAGAGGTAGTATCAGGAGTCTCCCAGTTCGATAGAGCTGACCTTCGTCTACTGCCTTGCCGGCGTCCCGCCCGGCAGTCCCGAAATCCGGGAGGAAGCATCCCAGGCTCTACCCGTTCTGCCCGCATAGCCGTTCACAGGGGCAAAAGGGCGGGAAGGAATAGTCACGAATTGGCTAGAGCTGTCGTCCGTCGCTAAGGGCTCATATGTGCAACGGACTAGTTGATCGTGCTCGCCACCATAGCTTCCAATAGCTGAGCGCGTTCGAGGACCTTGCCCTGATAGCGCACTATGCCGAAGGTATCGTCGACCAAGTATTGACCGTCTTTGTAGACGTGCACATGGATACCACGCTCCTGTGGGCGATCTGCCGTCCAGAGGACTGCCGGGGTAGATGCCCAGACCTGGTAAGGCAACCCCTGGTAGTCGTCCAAGTTGATCTCCTTGATGACGTCCACGTAGTTGTTGGCCTTGCTGAACTGGTCGTGCAATGGCTTGAGTGGGGTGGATGCAATCGGCTCCTTACTTCGAGTGTTGTCCCGTCCGCAGTTGCCACAGAGGTGCTTTGTGTGGGGTTTGCGGGCGAAGTCGCCCAGGTCCAAGTGTGGATAGCCACAGTCGCGGCAGTTTATGCAGCCCATCACCTTGCCGCTTTCGAGCGCGAGCACGAACTCCAAAGCCGAAGGCGGCGTGAGATGAACTCGGGTAATCTCATGGTTGCCGAATAGATTGTCGGTTGAGTTGTAGTGAAGCGATAGCGCTTTGAAGTCGCTATCCACTACCTTCGCCTCACCCGGCTTCTTGCGGACGTGGACGTGAATCTTGGGCCGCCGAGGCTTCGATGGCCCCTGGTGACTCAAAGCTGGCGGCATCGAGCACCAGATCCCTACCTCCGCGAAATCCTGGATGTCGATATGCTCCGGGTCGACCACATACGACATTGGTTGATCGTGATTCGCGCACTGCACCTTACCGCTCGCTTTTGCGCCAGCGATGTCCCCATTTGTTCCCCAGTGACGCTGGTGGGTGCGGCACCACCAGCGGGCTGCTCCGTTGCGCATCTTGCCCGCATCGACGATGTCGCAATCTAACTGCGCATCGTCGCCCTCCTTTCCTGGGAATAGGCCCAGCAGATCCTCGCTCGACATCGCGATGTTGCCCAACGTCCGGCCATATGACCAGCAGATGGCCTCTCGCATGACCGCAGCTTGCCCTTGCACCGGTTTCTCATAACCCAAGAACCTGTGAGCAGTTTTCTTTGCAGGCTTCTCTGTGAGATCCCACTCGTAGCCCCAGAGTTCGATCCGGCCAGCTGCGCCGACCCTCCGTTCGATTTCCATCCCTCGCCCTCCTAGAGGCGGTCACAACGAAAACTGCTGTGCCACTTGTTGTGTTCGAAGTAGGTGCGATTATCCTGCCCGCCGCGTCCTAGCCGCCCCATCAAGCTTGACATAGTGGCATACCGCATCCGTGGAGGTTGCGTTACTTGACCGTAGCCTCTCCACGCGCCTAGTGAGTATGCTGTAGGCTCCATCCAGGATAACGCCATCTGGACCTGCCGAATCCGTCCTCTAGATACATGAATCAAGGCTTGCTGCTCAGCTCCTCCCACAGAACAATAAACCAACAGCCTAGCGGTGCTTCAAGTTGGCAGCCCGTTGGTTCTGTAAAAGCGGCTTATATCCGAGCCCCAAAAGAGCCGGAGCCGAGACGATTGCTGAAAGTCGATGCGGTGGCCAACTACGGAATCGTTAGTGACCGACACGCATGCCCGCATTCGCCACGACAACTGCTGATCGCAGGGGATGCTGCTTACGATCGATTTAGGCTGCCCGAAGCCACTTTGCGCGAGAATTTACGCGTCGATTTCTCGACCACATCTGTTCGTTCAGGGGACCTTCTTCGTATTGGCTCACAGGTGGTTCTATGGGTGACCTTCGATTGTGAGCCCTGTAGCCTGTTGGAACGCCGGCATCCAGGCACCGTCAAAACCATAGGTAGACACCGAGGCGTGCTGGCCCGCGTGCTTCGCAGCGGAGCCTTTGGCGTCGGCGATGAAGTCTCGCTGGTTCGGGGGGTGCTGCCAGTCATGAGTAATGATTGGCGGGTACGGGTGCTCAACGTTGCACACGCTATACCTGCAGGCTATTACATTAGCTACAGGCAACTCGCTGAAATGGCGGGCGTAGCCATAGCCTATTGCCGCGCATTCCCCAGGATCCTATCCGGGCTACCGATCGATGTATCAAGTCGGGTCATCAGTGCCACAAAAGCACTGCCCGGACCTCAATGGAATGGTGCTGAGCTATTTGACATGGCGCATCACTTCGACAGCGAGCAACCAGCGTTTTCGCTACAGCAATCTTCCGCCAAGCATGTCGAGTTCAGGCTTCCCGTTGGATCGGTGAGGAGCGCCTCCGTTTAGTATCAAACCATTTCTGTCGCCTGCTCTTTGTACTGTGCGCAAGCCCTAGATAACTTGCGGTAGCGACTCTCCTGCTCATCCGTAAGACCATCCGGCTCGATCACCCGCCCCCCCATCCCCCTCCCCCCACCTAGGGGAGGGTACGGGGGCAAACAGGCAATCCGGCGGAGCTGCTCAGGGAGGGCTGTCTATAGAGCCAAGAGGGCAGCAGGAGATACGCCCCATGACCTGCGATTTGCCCGCTGCTCCCTGGATCTCCTCCGGGCCAGGAGATAACCAGACGGCCTATCGCCGACGGTCAGGGTGTCGGGACCAGTCGTTCGCTCCGGTCTGGATGACTTCCCGGGATTGCAAGACCCAGCTTTCCGACGGTCCAACTTCACCCCTGCAAGTCCCCCGCTCCCCCGCCCCCTCTCCCCCTTTAGGGGAGGGGGCGTGGGGAGTTGGGGGCTAGGCTCAGTGTGGCAGACGCACCTTACCCTCATGCAGAATCAGGAGTCTGGCATCGATCAGGGACTGGATCGCTTCGCGCACATTCTTTGCGCGGTGGTTGCTGCCATAGCCTTCTTCTCCGCTGTCGCACTTGTCCTTGAATGCTTGCGCGACAACCTTGCCGATGGCCTCATGGGTCGCCTCTCCGGGAGACTGTTCGCCATCGACGCCGATGCCTGCCACGCGCAGATGCAAGGTGATTGCCTTCAGTGCCTCATCGGCTCGCTCCTGTGCCTTGGTCTTGGGGGATGGTAGGGCCGCCGGAGCCTCTGCATCCTCGACATGTCGCACTACGATGGATTTCAGGGGCTCCGCTTCATGCGCAGGCTGGAAACTGATCCCCTCGATCTTGAACCGCCCGCCTGCCGGTTCACCATCACGGCCCTTATCCAAGCGCCAGTAGCGATCTTCGCCCGAGCGGCCCACTTCGATGGACACGTCCGGATTCGCGTGCAGCGCATACGCGCCGCGCGCTCCCCGCCGAGGGTCATTGCCGCAATGGTGCACGAGCAGCACCGCCGCCCCGGTCATCTGGGTCAGGCGCTGCATGTTAGCGATTACCCCGGCCATGGCGGTGTTGCTGTTCTCTTCCGCCATCCCGGCGATGGACGCTGACAGCGTATCGATCACGATGAACTTGGCATCGTGCTTTAGCGCCGTTAGCGCCAATTCGTTGACGTCCTTCTCGCTGGCGACATTGCAGGGATTGAAAACGTAGTGGATGCCATCCAGGTGGCCGACGCCCTGGTCATGCTCCAGCGCCTGAACACGTGTGCGCACCCCGATCTGCCCTTCCAGTGCTACATAGATCACATTCGTACGGGTCACAGGACGCCCTGCCCAGTCCACCCCACTGGCGATAGCAGCCACCATATCGAGCAGCAGCACCGTCTTGCCCGCCTGGGACTCACCCCAAAGGATGACGACCTCACCACCATGGAACACATCGCGCACCAGCCAAACATGGCGGGGCATGTGACGGAAGTCCTGGGAAGTATGCGTGGGCAGTCCCCCTGTTACTCCAGCCGGGAGCGAGAGGGTGGGCTTGGGCAATTGACGCAAGGGCAGCGACAAAGGGGGCGCGAGCACCTCCTCCGATGCGTTTGCATTAGCCGCCGTCGAGGAGGTGGGCGGTGGTTCAGCGTCCAGTTTGGACGTCGTGCAAGGGACTTCGGTCTGTGCGTTATCAACGGGACTTGGCTCGGTTTGGCGCCCAGTCGCCTGGGCGACGACCAGTTTCGCCATGAAGTTGTTGTCACTGCGAACAGTCGGGCGCTTAGTGGCCAGGTTGTCAGCCTCCAGTTCCGCCTTGCGCTTATTGCGCTGCCACTCGATCGCGGCAGCTTGGATGCGATCGGTCCCGGGGTTGCCCGAGGGGTTGATGTGATGGTTCAGCATCGCTTGTTTCCTAGCAAATATTGGGGTGGGCATGCGCAGGACGTTGGGAGTCAGGCGTACTATTGCCTTGCCTTCTGGGCGCCTGCGGCATGCGGATGGCGAGGGACTGGGCCCCATCGCGTTAAGTCATGGTTGCTTGCCCGAGCGCTTGCGAGCGGCGGATTGCACACGGTCAAGCGGGCGCTTCTTCGCCACTCGCTTGTTCGCACCGACCTGATCTGCATACTGAGTAGCGGTGCGACGTTCCATCCGCCACAGCCGGTCGCCCACTGCGTCCACGCGATCCATCAGTTCGCGCTGCATGGCGTTCTGCTGCGTCAGCAGTTGGTTTTGCTGCATGACACACGCGGTCAGCAGAGAGAGGGTGAATTGATCTTCGTAGATCATGATTTGCTCCTATTAATGCCAGGAGACAAAGGGCCCCTGACTAGGTATAAGTGCGAAATCAAAATTGATAGCAGCCCTCTAAACCCCCAAAAAATACCAAAAATCGTGCTCAAATTTTCAGCAAATTAGAAAATTTGCATACAAATCAATGACTTGCGATACTATATACATTATTTTTATATGAATGCATGCTCAAATAAATTGACATCATTTTTATAATTAATACATGATTTCCGAAATTATTCATCCATAAATTCGATGCAATTGCGTGAGTGTGTGCTCGCACTTATCCGGAGTTGATTGTCTAGTCTTGCGCGCATCGGACGGAGGGGAGATCGCGAAAGTACGCTTGCCGCTTGCTCCCTCCCGAGCCATCGGCACGGTCGCTAAGGACAACCGAGGGGTAGCTTGAAGGGGAGAGGCGCCAGACTCGCTGCAGTACGATGCCCAGCACCCACTGCAGGAGGAGGGGATGACCTCAATAAAACCATGAAAAAATCTCTCAACGCGAAACTTAATCATGGTAAATTCCGACCATACGAAACACTCAAGGAGTTCGCAGATGAGCGCCCCTTTTGCCGGAAGCAAGAAAGAGCTAGAACAGCTTATTGTGAAGAATGTCCCCAAGGACATGCTCATGGCATGCGAGGATGCCTACCGAACGGGTGACCAGCAAGGGCGTCAGCACTCCGCCACGTACCAATCTGGTCACAGGGCGTCGGCAGCAGGGCAGAGCAAGCATTTCTTCATCAACGAGACGTTCTATGAGGCTTTGCAGGCTCATGGAGCAACGCCCTCCCCGTTGTGTGGCACGCGACTCGTAGTTGGTCGGGTAGGGATTTTTAATATTGCCCGCCTGAATGTGCCGGGGCACAAATGGGTCAACCTGCGCCGTAGTGCTACTCGGAGCCGCCTTGCCGAGCTCAACAGCACCATCGAGAGAAAGTATGTCCAGGGTGACATGTTTGCCCAACAGCCCCGTGAAGTCGCTGTAGGCACAATTTTCATCCTTGGTGTGATGGATGGCGTTGATGCCAACGGCCTTGCTCAGTTGACTCAAGTAATGGTCGCGCTGCCAGCTACTGACATGAAGTCTTGGCTCTATATCAGTTCCATGGCTGACTTCCTCAAACTCTACGATCAAACTAGCGCCAACGTTCAACCTGACAACGCTGTGCCCAAACTCAAAGTGCAGCGCAAGAAGCAAAACGACAATGACCAAGGGAATCCGTGATCTTCAGCCTGCTCGCCTTGAGCAGGCTCTTGCCGCTCGCCAATTGACAAAGGGGCAATTGGCGAGTCTCGTGGGTGTAGCTGCATCCACTGTCACGAAATGGTGCCAAGGCACCCAGGCGCCTGAGGCAGGTGCATTCGAGCGCATTGCGTCTGTACTCAATGTACAAACTGAATGGCTGACACGCCCAATGCTTCTGCCGGTATCCAAGCCGCTGTTTCGCAGTAACGCAGCCGCTCTCAAGGCGGCCCGGGCAAAACTAGAAGCACGCACGGAATGGGTGCAAGAAACAGCAGTCTTGCTGAGCGACCATGTGGACTACCCAGATGTAAATTTGCCTGCGCGCGATTTCCGCGAGCCTGAGCAGATTGGCAATGCAGATATTGAGGCTGCAGCCGAAGAATGTCGTGCGCTTTGGCAGCTCGGGACCGGCCCTATTCAGGACTTAGCCCTAGCAGCGGAGGGTGCTGGGATCATTATTGCGCGCGAAGAAACCGAGATATCAGCAATCGAAGGACTGTCGAGTTGGAGCGCAATACTTGGACGTCCGATCATTTTTCTCTCTGCCGACAAGGCCAATGGGTTTCGTAGCCGATTTGACTTAGCGCATGAAATCGGACATCTCATACTGCATCGGCACATACCGAGGGCTGATGACCGAGATCGGCACAATCAGATGGAGAAACAAGCGCACCGGTTTGCTGGTGCGTTGCTACTTCCTGCCGAGACCTTCGCCAATGAAGTGCGTGTTCCGACCAACTTGGATAACTTACTCACCCTAAAGAAAAGGTGGGGGGCATCTGTGGCAGCAATGATGATGCGCTTACATGCGCTAGGTCTGCTCACCGACGAGGAAAAGCTAGTCCTCTTCAAGCGCCGATCTGCTCGCTGGGGGGCCAAGTCAGAGCCCGATGATGACCAGTGGAAACCGGAAGAACCTCGACTGTTGCGTAGAACACTAGAGCTTCTCGTCAGTGCAGGCATCCTTTCTACTGAGGCCATCCCGCGCTATCTAGGTCTATCTGCTAGAGATATTGAGCACTTGTGCAGATTGCGAGATAACTATTTCGCCAATCCGTCGGGTGTTGTGGATTTCGCAACGCTTCGGTCCGCTAGAGCACCAATCCAGCAAAGCCCCCAGGTCAATGACCTGCAGCTAGGTACCGTGGTGTCACTTATAAATCGCAGAAAGTGACTCGGTCAACGGCAAGTGAACAGGAGACGCAAATGAGCAAAGGTCAAGATCGGATGGTATTCCGCCGCGAGGACGGCTCGTGGGTGAACAAGCGCAATGATGCGGAACGTGCCTCAAGTTTGCATGCCACGCAACGTGAAGCTGAGCAAGCTGCGCGTGAAATGCTCAGTAAACAGGGAGGCGGAGAACTCACCACCAAGGGCGTCAATGGCTTGATCCGGAGCAAGGACACCATTGCCCCCGGAAATGACCCGGTCCCTCCACGGGACAGCGAGCACTGAGTAGTCAGCGCTCCGGCGCAATGATTGTCTCTGCGAGATAAGCATGGACAGTCCCGCTCCAAGGCTCAGGGAAATTTGGGGTAAAGCCAGCCCGCCAGTATGTTCCGCCGTTAGGTTGTAGCTGGAAGCCAAGATCAAACAGGCTTTGGTCAATGCCTTTTGACGTGGCTAAACAGCAATCCGGTAGGCGATTCTCGGCGAGTCTTGTCTTCAGCCGATATCTGCTTGAACTTAGTCTTGATGTCCTTGAGATTTGGGAGACCGGCAACGCCCAGCGCACCAGAAATTGCCCCTAAGGTCACGTTGCCCGTCAACGCGGCTGCTACGGCAACCGCTCCAGTAGCTGTACACGCGGCAACGTCAATTCCATAAAGCTGAAGTTTCTTCTGTCGCGCTTCTCTTAGGGACTGCTGGTGTTTGCTAAACGCCGAGTTCAAGTTCTCAACGACCTGATCGGCCGTCCGGAAGTAGTTATCGGGGTTGATGCCAATAAGGTTTGGTACGCCGTGTCCCAGGAGCTCACGCAGTTCGCTAGCCAAGCCGCGTTTGCGAATCTCCAACACGGTCTCTGGCGGAACATTGCCTAGCCACTCAAGATTTTTCTGCGACTCCGAAACCAATGCCCGCACCACATGCATGCTTTGTCGGTTGGTCAGGGCATCTTCGCGGGGGTTACCTTGGTACTCCAGCAGCCAAGTGAAATGCAGCCAAGCGGTTTCAGCATTTATGAACGGTGACCCACCAAAATGAATCGCAGCCTGTTGAGCCCCCATAGCCTGAGGCATTCTGCCGATGCTTCCGGAAAAAACATGCAGGCCTGCATTTGTCGCGCCCATCCCTGGATAGTGGGAGTTTTCCTGGAGCGACATCGAAAGCTGCTGAACTGGATTTTTCCCCCACTCTACGTCGAAGATCAACCGGTCCGGGCGCTTCAACTCCTTAATCACTTGATCCACTGTCTTGAGATGAGCACAGAACTCATGAAAGGCGTCCACGCTTTCGAAGGTCCGGTCGAAGAGATACCTTGCGTGAGCACAAATGGCGGGTGTTGCCCGAAGAATCAAACCCTTCCGATCTTCTTCATCTGCATCATCGGGGTTGGGGACAATCATTGCTATTGGAGGTTCGACATCCGCAAGAGCAATGTCTCTGTAGGTCATTGCAGTAAGGACGTGCTTGATGATCGCCTTGATAATCTGCGTGGAAGGTTCGGCTTTCAGCAGAGCACCTAGCCTAGTAATAGGGCAAGGCAAGATGATCGTGTCGATATAGAGCCCTGCCGTAGACACAGCATTCTCCCAGTGCGCTGGGAAAATATCCCCTGCGAAAACAGCCTTAAGTTGTCGACTGTCTTGAAGGTGATAGCCAGCCGCATCGCCGACTGCAGACCAGAACTCGCGAACCGCATCGACCATGTCCGGCAAAGCGCCGGAGAGACTCTGCATGATGTCGCTGTCCCGCGATGCAACTTCGGCCGCCTCCCACGGCGTTGCCTGCGCTTTGTTCATCTGCTCATATATCCATCCAAACTCTCTGAAGAGAAACGCAAAGTAGGTTTCCTGGACTTCTGCCAAGCTCAAGGAGTTCTTAGCATCTTCGCGCTGCCTCATCGCAACCAATGCGAGGGTTGACGCGCGGATTTGTCCATTGAGAGAAGTAGGATCGACTTTGCCATCGGGTCGGAGCCGAATGGCTTCGTAGCTACGCCAGAATCCGTCCGCCAAGTCCTGGCGAGCAAATCGCATCTTGCCAGCCTCTACGTGCTCCTTCAGGAGGAAAACACGGTCGGTAAGGTCTTGAACTTCTTCTTCGGTATAGGTCCTGGATGACATAGTTCTTGCGTAATCTCTGTCGATGACTGGAGCAAAGCAGGGTTCGCCTGGATAGAAGTTCTCGGGGGAAACCGCTTGTCGTCTCGGCGAATCGCTCGGGATGATGCGTAAGTTTCGAGTGGCAAGGTGCCACCCATCTCAAATTACAAGGAAACAAGATAGGTCATTGCTGAAGCCCTAGCCTGCCCCGGAGAAGGGCCTTCACCGTATGGAAAATGGTGTCGTGGGCTGTATAAACATCGTCGTCGCTAGCAACACCGGTGTGCACAATCGTCCCTCTGAGGTCATAGGCTCGCACAACTTCACGAGCTAGCTGACTGCGATCTACGTGTGCCAATCCTGCGCCAGTCCTGACCAGTTCGCGTACGCGCCTGCGTATTGAAGTCTCTTTACGGAAATCGAACTCTCTCTGTAGCGACTCAAGAGCGACACGTTCCTCTTCATCGATATCCTCAAGAAGGCGCTTGTTGATATCCAGCATCATCTTCTGCAGCATCGCGACAGCGGCTTCGTGCTTGGGCAAGTCTGGAGCTAGAACTTCCAACACCATCATCAACGTCAGCAATCGGGCCCTCATGGAGGTCTCCAGAAATTGCCCCAAGTACAGCGAAATAGCAGTTGCAATTTTGGTATCCGTGAGCACGCGCTCATCACACTCCGTCACCGCCTCTTCTAGCAGGGGCGCCAATGTGGCAAAGGCTGATGCGGTGTGCAAAGACGCTTCGCCAAAGGCAACAAACTTGATGTTCTCGTCCGTCTTGAAAATTGTGTATCCCCCCGCATTGCCGAGTCCATGAACCGGGGCGTCATCTTCCAAGTCGAAACCTCTGGCCAAATTTTTTCCGGCTTGGACTGGGTCATCGGCATAGGTGATGTCTCCCCTGCCCTGCTCCAAGACGAACGGTAAGTTCCGGACTAACGCGATGTTCCACAGTCCGGCATGAATACGTGGCAAGAATGCCTCTGCTTCAGCTTCCGTCGCAAACTCTGAGATCTTTACGATCAAACTTCGGTGCTGCATCACGAATGTTGCGGGCTTCCCGGCTAGCTGTATCTGCACAGGAGTCTCGATACCGGTGATGCCCAATGTTTCTAGAGTCCTTGCCGAGACACGCAGTGTGTATGTCATATCCGCCCCTCCTACCCATCAGCTTACCCATCCTCGCCGCAGCTCGTTGGCCCCCCACGTGGGCGCCAACCCGGACGTGATGCATGCCGACACCACCCGCATGCGCACCAACGCCCAGGGCCTCAAGCCGTTTGTGATGACCAATCTCAAAACCCTGGCAGGCGTGGCCGATGTGGTGAAGTTCATCGAGACCCGGGGCATGCTGAAAAAATCAGCACCCGCAGTCAGCTAGAATTCGCGCCTTCCCTCCCGGAGACTTGGGTGAGTGGTTTAAACCAGCAGTCTTGAAAACTGCCGACGGGCAACCGTCCGTGAGTTCGAATCTCACAGTCTCCGCCAAAACATCCAGCACAACGGGCCTTCACGGCCCGTTGTGCTTTGTGCGCCACCCCCTTCCCGCCGTCAGTGGCGGCCTTCGGGCAAGCCAGAAGCATGGGGCGAAATGGGTGTCAGATCTTCTGGTCGGCACACCTCCTCACTGCCGGCCAATCGGACCCACAGGCCCGTTCTTCGGATGATGACGTAGTCCACGCTGACACGTCGGCCCTTGTAGATGAATTGCGCCCCGGGCTTGTACAGAATCATTCTGGTTTTGTAATCAAAAGCGGTGGCCCCACGATGACACCCCACCTGGCTGTGAATGATGCAGCCCCCTAGCGCAACGTGCAGAGGATGGGGTCAAAGAACCCAGTATTCACCTGCTCATTCATGACAAGTCCCATGTCTTGCGGTTAGCGGTGCAGGCAATGGCAGGACGGGAAACGGGCAAAAAAAAGCCCGCTGGGTGCGGGCTGAACACTTGCTTGTGCAAGCGGGAGGGATGTCGACGGGGTATCGACGGACAAATAGTAGGCCGCCCCGTGACCGAGGTGTGTAGGACATCTTCGACTTTCTGAAGGACGTCTTCCAAGCCCGCTGACCCGGCGCGTGCACGCTGGGCGGTCACGCACCATAAATCCGCACACAACCGCGCCCAGAGGCTTTCGCCAGGTACATCGCGGAATCGGCCTTGCGCAGCAGCTCTTCGGCGTTCGTGGCGTCGGCGGACGACATCACGATGCCTACAGAGGCTCCGATCTGGATGAAATGCGATTCAATCTCCGTCGGCTGGGCAATGGCCTGCACCAGGCGCTCGCCCAGCCGGAGAGCGCTGTCGCGGTCAGAGACGCCACGCTGCAGCAGGGCAAATTCGTCGCCCCCCAGCCGCGCCACCACGTCGTTTTCGCGCGCCGCCTGGGCGAGCTGCCGGGCCACCCACGCCAGCAATTGGTCGCCCACGGCATGTCCGAAGCGGTCGTTGATGGGCTTGAAGCCGTCCAGGTCCACATACAACACGGCAAAGCCCTGGCCCTGGCGCCGCGCATCGGGCACCGCCGCCTGAAGGGTTTGCAGGAAGGCCGAGCGGTTCAGCAACCCCGTGAGTCCATCGTGTTCGGCAACATGCCGTATGCGGTGCTCGGCCTGTTTGCGCTGCGTCACGTCGGTGAAGGTGCGCAGCGCACCTCCACCTTTGATGGGCACGGTCTGGACCTCCAGGATGCGCCCGTCGGGCCGGGGGCGGTCATAGACCTGCTGCTGATCGACCCCGCCGTCACTGTTCAGCAGCATGTCTTGGATCTCTTGCGAGGCCCCGTCAAACTCGCCCCGTGCGCGCAGGTAGGCCAGTACATTCACCAGCGAGGGCTTGGAGGCCATCAGTTCGACGGGCAAATCCAGCAGCTCTAGCGCGCGACGATTGCACAGCTCCACAATGCCCGTGGCACTGATCTTGGCCACGCCCTGGTCCATGTTTTCCAACGTGGCCTCCAGCAGGATGGACTTCTCACGCAGTTGTGCCTCGCTGTCGCGGGCACTGCGCTCTGCCTGGGCAAGCCGACGTTGCTGGCGCTTGAACTCGGTGATATCCACATGTGCATAGAACACGGTCCCGTCCAAGCCCTGCTTGGCGATCACGCGGCTCCAGCGGTTGCGGGGCAAGGGCACCTCAAACGGTGCGCCTGCAAACCGCATGTGTTCGTGCAGGATGGTGAGCCCCTCGTAAAAGGGCGCCATGTCACCCGGCCCATCCGCAGCCCAGGCCCCCCGGTAAATGTCCTCAAAGCTCAGGCCCGTTGCAGCGGCGCGATCAACAAGGCTGTACATCTGCATGAACGGCTCGTTGACCCATTGAATGCGCTGGTCCTCCCCACAGATCATCAAGCCATCGGGAATGCGGTCAAAAAGCTCTGTGCTTTCCACCATGGGGCTGCGCGGATAGCCGGGCTCGTGGATGTTGACATCGCCCACCTTCTCCAGCTTTTCCTGTTCTTGTGGACTTTGGACCGCCTCTGCACGCCAGACCCGCACGCGCCCTACACCGGCGATCGGCAACGACGATACGTGGACCCGCAGGCCCCGGTGCTCAAAGCTGTAGGGGCGCGTCTGTGCACGGTGCCGCTCCACGCCTGCCGCGATGTAGCGGTCGATATTGGGCAGCTCCTGCGCATCCAGCCGCTCGGTGTAAAAGCGCCGCAGATTGGCGTGGTAGGGCTCGCCCACGTAGACATGCCCCTCATGCTCCGGGAAGAACTTGAAGAACGTACGGTTCCATGCGAGCGTGCAATCGTTTTCGTCAAACGCGCACAAGGCAACGTCCAGACCATCCAGGGTGTCGCCGAGAGAGTGGATGAGGCTGAAGATGGGATCGTCGGACATGGTGGTTCGGGGATGCACAAACTCGGTTGCCAGAAGCCCGTGCGCTCCACACTGGCCCCGGTGTTCTGTCTACCCAGTGCGGGGCGCAGACCACCAACAGTCCATTGTGCGGACAGGGCCTTACGGCAAACCATCGCCGGGCACCCTTCGTGCAAGGGAGGCGCGCGGCCTGTCGCATTCAGTCAACATTTTCTTGACCCTCATCAAGTCATCCAACCAGCTGGAGGGACAACCGCCCTCCCCCCGTGTTACGCGTGGACACCCGCGCTCACAGTGCTTCCGGTATGGTGAGGGTCTTGTTTTCTGGAGCCTCCCCCATGACGAAAATCCCTTTTGGCATCTCTGGCAGCCTGGTGGTTGCGGCGCTGATGACGGGTTGCGCCAGCCAAGGCCAGCCCCCGGCCCCCTCTGGCAGCCCGGCGCCGGCAGAGCCCGCGCCAGGCGGCCTGTGCAACGCCCAGCCGGCCCAGTCGGCGGTGGGGCAGAACAGCACGGCATCGGTGGTGGAACTGGCCCGGGTGCGGTCGGGCGCACAAATGGCCCGCGTCCTGCGCCCCGGCCAGATCATCACCAAGGAATTCAATGCCCAGCGGCTCAACCTGGAGGTGGATGCCAACGGCCGCATTGTGGCGGTGCGCTGCGGCTGACCACGCGGGGGACGGTGCGCTGCACACAGCGCCAACCATAGGCAGGTGCGGCGGCGCCACGGCATCAGTGGTAGCCCCGGTCAGTCTGCCAGGAACAGCTCCTGCAGGTCGCTCAGAAAATCAAAGCCCCGCTCTGTCGGGCGAACATGGGTCAGGTCGCGCTCGATCAAACCTTTGCTTTCGGCCGCCTTCAACCCCTTGGCGATGGTGGTCAGCGGCAAACCCGTGCGATCCATGAAATCCTGCAGCGCAAAACCACCGCGCAGGCGCAGGGCGTTGAGCATGTATTCAAACGGAAGCTCGGCCCGGCGCACGTCTTCATCCTGCGCCACAGCCCTGCCGGCCAGGGCGTTGTCCATGTAGCGGCCTGGGTCGCGAAAGCGCACCTGGCGCACCACGCGGTGCGCAAAACTGAGTTTGCTGTGTGCGCCCGCGCCAATGCCCAGGTAGTCACCAAACTGCCAGTAGTTGGTGTTGTGGAAACACTGGTGGCCGGGCTGCGCATAGGCCGATATTTCGTAGCGCGCCATGCCCGCCTGGCCCGTCATCTCGGTGATGCGGTCGAGCATGGCGTAGGCCTGGTCGTCCTCGGGGATGGCTGGGGGAAACTTGGCGAAGTAGGTGTTGGGCTCGATGGTGAGGTGGTAGATGGAGATGTGCGGCGGCTTGAAGGCCAATGCCGTCAACATGTCCTGCTCCAGCTCCTGCGGCGTCTGGCCCGGCAACGCGTACATGATGTCGAGGTTGTAGGTGTCAAACGACGCGGCAGCCTCTTCCACCGCCGCCAAGGCCTGGCTGCGGTCATGCACGCGGCCCAGGGCCTTGAGGTGCTGGTCGTTGAAGCTTTGCACCCCCACCGACAGCCGCGTAACGCCCGCCGCCCGGAAGGCGCGGAAGCGGTCTTTCTCGAACGTGCCGGGGTTGGCCTCCAAGGTGATCTCGCAGTCGGGCGCAAGGAGCAGGCGGGCGCGGATGTCGCCGATCAGCCGGTCAATGGCGGCTGGTGAAAACAGGCTGGGCGTGCCGCCGCCGATGAAGATGCTGTGCACCGTGCGGCCCCAGATGAGGGGCAGCGCGGCTTCCAGGTCGGCCATCAGGGCGTCGATGTAGCGCTGCTCGGGCACCCCGTTGTCACCCGCTCCGTCGCCACGGGCCTCGTGCGAATTGAAGTCGCAGTACGGGCATTTTTTGAGGCACCAGGGCAGGTGCACATACAGCGACAGGGGCGGCAGGCTGGGCAGCTGCAGCAGGCCGGGGCGCATGTAGTGCTGGATGTCGCGCACCACGGCGGGTTCGGCCTCAGCCTGCGGCGTGATCGGGATGTGGGCCACGTTCTTGTCGTCCCTTCTACAGCCAGCGTTCGCGCATCAGCGCCAGCATCTGCGCGGCCGAGCGGCCCCGGTGGCTGTGGGCGTTCTTCACTTCCACAGGCAGCTCGGCAAAGGTCTTGCCGAATTCGGGGATAAACATCACAGGGTCAAAACCAAATCCGTTGCTGCCCCGGGGTTCGGTGGTGATCTCGCCCACCACCCGGCCCACGGCAATCAGCGGCTCAGGGTCTTGCGGGCTGCGCACGGCAACCAGAGTGCTGACCATGGCGGCGCGGCGGTTGGCGACGCCGTGCAACTGCTCCAGCAGGGCGCGCACATTGTTGTCGTCGCTCTTCTCGTAGCCAAACTGGGTGCAGTAGTAGGCGGTATCGACGCCCGGCAGGCCGCCAAAGGCATCCACACACATACCGGCGTCATCCGCCAAGGCGGGCAGGCCGGTGTGGGCCGAGGCAAAGCGGGCTTTGGCCAAGGCATTCTCCACAAAGGTGCGAAATGGCTCTTCGGCCTCACCCACGCCCAAGTCGGCCTGGCGAACCAGCTCGACCCCGAGTGGCGCGAACATGGACTGCAGCTCGGCCAGCTTGCCACGGTTGTTGGATGCTAGAACGATTTTCATGATTCAAATTGGCATCTAGCGCCTATCCATCAAGCGCAAGCAGCTATCAATTAGTGAGCAATATCAGGTTAGAGGGTTAGGGGGTTTCCAGCAGCGCCCGTTGCTGCAACTGCACCAGCTCTGCGATGCCTTTTTCGGCCAGCGCGAGCAGCTGGTCCATCTCCGTCCGGGTAAACGCCACGCCTTCGGCCGTGCCCTGCACTTCCACAAAGTGGCCTGCGCCCGTCATCACAACGTTCATGTCGGTGTCGCAGTCCACGTCTTCCACATATTCCAGGTCCAGCAGCGGCGTGCCCTGCACGATGCCGACCGAGATGGCGGCCACGGGCTGCACCAGGGGGGACTGCGTGATCTTGCCACTGGCCAGCAGCTGGTTGACCGCATCCTGCGCTGCCACCCAGGCGCCGGTGATGGCAGCGGTGCGGGTCCCGCCATCGGCCTGGATCACGTCGCAGTCGAGCTGGATGGTGCGCTCGCCCAGCAGCTTGAGGTCAAACACCGCGCGCAGGCTGCGGCCGATGAGGCGCTGGATCTCTTGCGTGCGGCCGGTCTGTTTGCCCCGCGCGGCCTCGCGGTCACTGCGGGTGTGGGTGGCGCGGGGCAACATGCCGTATTCGGCCGTGACCCAGCCCTCGCCACTGCCGCGCTTGTGGGGCGGCACGCGCTCTTCCACCGAAGCGGTGCAGAGCACTTTGGTGTTGCCGAACTCGATCAGCACCGAGCCCTCGGCATGCATGGTGTAGTGGCGGGTGATGCGCACAGGGCGCAGCTGGTGGGCGGCTCGGTCGCCGGTGCGGGTGAAGGTGGTCATAGAATTTTCAGTAGAAAAACGGGCGAGCCTCATGCATGACCAAAGGCTCGCCCGAAACGCGCGGCCAAGGCCACCGACCGCCGCGCAAGGGCCGCCCAGGCTGCGTAGCTGCGTCTCCCTTGCGTGCACTGGCAGTGTCCCTTTTCCCGAATCGCACAGCGATTCGAGAGAAGGTGGAAGGCGCGCAGCGACTCAGGGGGGTGTCATGCTTTCCGTGCGGCCGAGCGGCGAATGGCTTCGTTGATTTCGGCGATGGACCGCTCGATGGCGGCATCGTCCAGGTCATCCACCAGGCCATCGAGTGGCCCTGCCTGGATAGTGGACGCAAACACGTCGTCGCTGATGCTGTCGGTCGAGACGCCCTGGGTGGATTCGAATGCGTCGGGCGTCTCCCACTCCAGAGCTATCACGGTCACGTTGTCGCTGCTGTCCCCCGCCTTGCGCAGTGCGTCTTCCACCAGCTCGGGCACAGCATGCGACACGGTGTTGCGGCCGAGTTGGGTGGAAATCTCCTCGTCGCTGAGGGTGCCCCACAGCCCATCCGAACACAGCAAAATGCGGTCGCCCTGCTCCAGGTAAACCGGGCCGGTGATGTCATAAATGGGCTTGGTGGGCGAGCCCAGGCAGGTGAACAGCACGTTGCGGTTGATGCGCTCCAGGCCCGGCGGTGGGGAGTTGCGCAGCTCCATGTAGGAGTGGTCGCGGGTGCGTGTGAGCAAATCACCGTCGCGCACCATGTACAGCCGCGAATCGCCACAATGCACCCAGGTGGCCGTGCCGCCCTGCAAAACCGCTGCCACCAGCGTGGTGCGCGGCGTGTCGAGCATGCCCTTGTCGGTGGCGTAGCGCAGGATCTGGTGGTGCGCCGCCAGCAGCGCGCCCGACAGAAACTCCTGCACATCCTTGAGCTGCGGCTTGGCTTGGCGCTGGAACAACGCCGAGATGGTCTGCAGTGCAATCTGTGCAGCCACTTCGCCTTCCGGGTGGCCACCCATGCCGTCGGCCAACACAAACAGGCCCGATTCGCGCGTGTAGCAATAGCCCATGCGGTCTTCGTTCTTCTCGCGGCCACCACGGCGGCTGATCTGGAAAACCGAGAATTTCATAGCGACTCACGCAAAGAGGGCTTCGGGTTCATTTGGGTTTGGCTCCGATACCGGTGGCTTCACCCACCTTTTGCACATTCTTCTTGGTGTCGGACACCAGGGTGTCGAGCTGCAGGCGCATCTTCTCGGCCACCGTCAGTTTGGTGTAGCGGCGCTCGCCCTCGCGGCTGAGTTCCTTTTGCAGAGCAAACACCGACTGCGGGCGCGACAGCGGATCGAGCGCCATGCACCACTCCACCACCTCGATGAGGTTGTCGGAGTACACGCCACGCAGCTTGGTCAGGGCCAGCGAGAGGCGGTCCTTTTCGATGCGCTGGGGCGCCTCGTTGGGCGGAAAGCCTTGCATGCAGGCGTAGATGCAGGCACCTATCGCGTAAATATCGGTCCAGGGGCCCATGGACGAATCGCGGCGGTACATCTCGGGGGCGGCAAAGCCGGGCGTGTACATCGGGCGGATGAAATTGCCCTCTTTGGACAGCACCTCACGCGCAGCGCCAAAGTCGATCATCACGGCCTTGTTGTCGTCGGTGATGAAGATGTTGGCCGGCTTGATATCAAGATGCAGCATCTTGTGCTGGTGCACGATGCGCAGCCCGCGCAGCACCTCGTCGAACAGCGAGCGGATGGTGGATTCGCGGAAGACCTTCTGCGTTTTCAGGTCGCGCGCGGTGATGATGAAGTCCTGCAGGGTCGCACCCTCCAGGTAGTTCATCACCATGTAGACGGTTTCGTTTTCGCGGAAGAAGTTGAGCACGCTCACCACAGAAGCGTGCGAGATCTGTGCCAGCGCCCGGCCTTCTTCAAAGAAGCTCTTGAGCCCCAGCCGGTAGAGCGAGAGTTTTTCGGACTGCACCTTGGGCAGCAGCTCGCCCGGTGCACGCGTGGCCAGCGACGAAGGAAGGTATTCCTTGATGGCGACCTGCTGCCCTTCGGCATCCAGGGCCAGATAGACCACACCAAAGCCGCCAGAAGACAACCGGCGCACCACGCGGTAGCCGCCAATTGCGGTATCGGGCGGCAAAGGAGCCGGCTTGATTTTTGACATATTTTGCGAAGATGACTCGGGGGTGGAGCGGAACCCGGATAATCGCCGGATCGCAAGCAACCATCAAAAAGTCCAATGCCAGTTTACAGCATGACCGGATACGCCAGCGCACAGCATGGCGCATCTGCCACTGGCGCTGAAAACGACACCCGCGCGCCCCAATCACGCAGACTGGGGCTGGAAATCCGCTCGGTCAACAGCCGCTTCCTGGACCTTTCGTTCCGCCTCCCCGATGAACTGCGTGCCATGGAGCCCGCGCTGCGCAGCCTGCTGACCGCCCGCCTCAAGCGCGGCAAGGTTGAAGTCCGCGCCGCCCTGGAGAACGAGGACAGCAACACCCTGCAAGACCCGCCCGCGCGGCTGCTGCAACGGCTCAATTCTTTGCAAGATTCCGTCAAGGCATGGCTGCCGACCGCGGCGCCCCTCACGGTAGCCGACGCCCTGCGCCTGTGCGCCAACGCCCCATCGGGCTCTGAGGACTGGAGCGATGCCGTTCCTGCTTTGGCCGAAGAAGCCCTGACCGCCCTGATGGCCGCCCGCGAACGGGAGGGCAAGCGCCTGGCCACCATGCTGCTGGACCGGGTCAAGCAATTGCGCGCCCTGGCCGAACAGGCCGTCCCCATGGTGCCGCTGCTGGTCGAGCAGCAACGGCTGCGCTTCATGGAGCGCTGGAAGGAAGCCATGGCGCTGACCGACGGTGCCACCCTGCCCGAGGCCGCCCGCGACCGCGCGCTGACCGAAGCCACGGCGTTTGCCATCCGCATTGATGTGGCGGAGGAAATCACCCGGCTGGACTCCCACCTGGACGAGATCGAACGCCTGCTCAAGAAGGGCGGCGAGGTGGGCAAGCGCTTGGACTTCCTGATCCAGGAGCTCCACCGCGAGGCCAATACGCTGGGCTCCAAATCTGCCGCTCTTGACCTGACCCGCATCAGCGTGGACATGAAAGTGCTTATCGAGCAGATGCGCGAGCAAGTACAGAACATCGAATAACACTCATTTTTTGATAGCGCTTCGCGCACATCAACTATGGACTATCCCGGAAATCTCATCGTAGTTGCAGCCCCCAGCGGCGCAGGCAAATCCAGCCTGGTCAAGGCCTTGCTGGAACTGGACTCCCACGTCCACCTGTCGATCTCCCACACCACCCGCGCTCCGCGCGGGCAAGAAAAACATGGCCGCGACTACTACTTTGCGTCGCAATCCGAGTTTGATGCCATGGTGGAAGGCAACGCCTTCGTGGAATGGGCGCATGTACATGGCAACCGCTACGGCACCTCCAAAAAGGCGATCGAGGAGCGCATTGCACAAGGCTCGGACGTGATCCTGGAAATCGACTTTCAGGGCGCGCTGCAGATCAAGGAAGCCTTCGCGAATGCCATCCTCGTGTTCATCCTGCCCCCCAGCTGGGAAGAACTGCGTTCGCGCCTGGAACGACGGGGCGAAGACTCCCCCGATGTCATCGAAGTCCGTCTCAAGAACGCGGCTACCGAGATGGCCCAGGTGAGCAAATTTGACTTCGTTATAATCAATGAGTTGTTTGAGCGCGCGCTTTTCGACCTGAAAGCCGTAGTTCACGCCCAGCGACTCAAGTACGCCGCCCAGCGCCGCGCCCGTGCTGACACCTTCCAGTCGCTCAATATCACCTGAATCCCCGGAGTAAAACGATGGCACGCATCACCGTAGAAGACTGTCTGGAAAAGATCCCCAACCGCTTCCAGCTCGTGTTGGCCGCCACGTACCGTGCCCGCATGCTGAGCCAGGGCCACGCTCCCCGCATCGAAAGCCGCAACAAGCCTGCCGTGACCGCCCTGCGGGAAATCGCAGAAGGCAAGGTTGGCCTGGAAATGCTCAAGAAGGTTCCTGGTTGAGCTTTTTCCTGGGCGCAGCCCGCAAAGAGCACCGCGACAGCGGTGCTTTTTTTTGCCCCAAAGTCTCCTGATGCGCTCCCGCGCTACATTTAAGGCATGAACGCGGTGCTCAACTCACCTTCTGCAACGCAAGCCCGCCCCGGCGAAGTACCAACGGCGGGAACTTTGTCGGCAGCCGCAGCGGCCGCCAATGCGGCTGCGGCCAGCTTTGCTGCGCTGACAGACAGCCTCGACTACCTGGACGCGACCAGCATCGAACAGGTGCGCCAAGCCTATCGTTTCGCTGACGAGGCCCACCTGGGTCAGTTGCGCAACAGCGGTGAGCCCTACATCACGCACCCCATTGCCGTGGCTGCACAGTGCGCTACCTGGAAATTGGACGCCCAGGCGCTGATGGCCGCCCTGCTGCACGATGCCATGGAAGACTGTGGCGTCACCAAAGCAGACCTGATAGACCGCTTTGGCGCCCCCGTGGCTGAACTGGTAGATGGGCTGACCAAGCTCGACAAGCTGCAGTTCAACACCCGCGAAGAGAACCAGGCCGAGTCTTTCCGCAAGATGCTGCTGGCCATGGCGCGCGACGTGCGCGTCATCCTCATCAAGCTGGCAGACCGCACGCACAACATGCGCACGCTGTCGGACATGCCGCGCAGCAAATGGGGCCGCATCTCCTCGGAGACGCTGGAGATCTATGCACCCATTGCCCACCGCCTGGGCCTTAACCAGACTTACCGGGAATTGCAGGATCTGGCCTTTCGGCACCTGCACCCATGGCGCTACGCCACGCTGTCCAAGGCAGTCAACAAATCACGCAACCGCAGGCGCGATCTGGTGCAAAAGGTTCAGGCCGAGGTGGACACCGCCTTCTCCAAGATCGGTATGAAGGTCCGCCTTGCCGGCCGCGAGAAAACGCTGTACGCCATCTACCAGAAGATGGACCTCAAGCACCTGAGTTTTGCCCAGGTCACCGATATTTACGGATTCAGGGTGATCGTACCCACGGTGACAGACTGCTACACCGCCCTGGGCGTGCTCCACCAGATGTACAAGCCGGTTCCTGGCAAGTTCAAGGACCACATCGCCATCGCCAAGCTCAATGGCTACCAATCCCTGCACACCACCTTGGTGGGCCCTTCCGGCGTGAACATCGAATTCCAGATGCGTACGGACGAGATGCATGTCATCGCCGAGGCTGGTGTGGCCGCGCACTGGTTGTACAAGGCGCAGGACGGCGATGGCACATCGGCCGAGCGACTAGGGACCAAGTGGCTGCAGTCCCTGCTGGACATCCAGAACGAGACCCGCGATGCCGCCGAGTTCTGGGACCATGTCAAGGTGGACCTGTTCCCGGACGCTGTCTACGTTTTCACCCCCAAGAGCCAGATCATGGCCCTGCCTCGCGGAGCTACCGTGGTGGACTTTGCCTACGCCATCCACAGCAACGTTGGCGACCGCACCACGGCGGCAAAAATCAACAATGAGCAAGTGCCCCTGCGCACCGAACTCAAGAATGGCGATGTGGTGGAGATCATCACAGCCCCGGTATCCACGCCCAACCCGGCCTGGCTGGGTTTTGTGCGCACGGGCCGCGCACGCTCCAAGATCCGGCACTACCTGAAAACGCTGGCACAGACCGAATCGGAAGGCCTGGGCGAGAAGCTGCTGACCCAGGCCATCCGGGCGGAAGGCCTGGAGCAGCTCCCTCCCCAGGACGCAGAGACCCAACCGATGTGGGACAAACTGCTGCGCTTTACAGGAAACCGCACCCGCAGCGAACTGATGACGGACCTGGGCCTGGGCAGGCGCATCGCCAGCATCGTGGCCAAGCGACTCATGGTGCTGATGTCCGAACACGGCCATCGTCCTGATGCGCTGCTCATGACACGGGAGCGCTACACATCCCACGAGACGCTTTCGCAAGGAGCGGTAACTCTGGATGGCAGCGAAAATGCCTCGGTGCAGTACGCATCCTGTTGCCGCCCAGTACCTGGCGACAGCATCGTGGGCTATCTGGGCCGTGGCGAGGGCCTGGTGGTGCACAACGCCCACTGCACGGTGGCCAAGCGGCTGCAGCACAAGGACAGCGAGCGCTTCATTGCGGTGGACTGGTCGGACGAGCCCACGCGCATGTTCGAAACCGGGGTCGTGGTGACTGTCACCAACGGCAAAGGTGTGCTCGCCCGCGTGGCCGCTGAACTGGCCAATTCAGAAGCTGACATCACCCATGTGGATATGGATGACGAGGCGGCCCTCGACACCACGGACTTGCGCTTCATTGTGGCGGTGCGAGATCAGACCCACCTCGAAACCGCACTGCGCAACTTGCGGCGCACCCAGGCCGTCATTCGCGCTGCACGCATCACCCCGCGGGCCACGTAAGCACTTCACAGCGCTGAGCGGCGCAATCAACCCATGCTGGGCTTGGCGTAAAGCGGCGTTGCGGACCCCGCTCAGTCCGCATGCGCGGCGCGCTGCGGATACTGCACTGCCACCACTTCAAGGCTTCGCACGCCTCCTGGCGTAGGCAGCATCACCTCGTCACCCACATGGGCCTTCAAGAGCGCACGCGCCACCGGCGAGATCCAGCTCACCTGCGATTCCCGGCTGTCTGCCTCATCGATGCCCATGATGGTGATCGTGCGCTCTATACCTTCGTCATCGATGTACGTGACTGTGGAGCCGAAAAACACCTGATTGCTGCCCGCATGCAGGCTGGGATCCACCACTTCGGCAATCTCGAGCCGCTTGGTGAGAAAGCGGATGCGCCGATCAATCTCTCGCAAACGTTTCTTGCCGTAGAGATAGTCGCCATTTTCAGACCGATCACCGTTGCTGGCAGCCCAGTGCACGGCTTCGACCACTTTGGGCCGCTCGTTGTCAATCAGGTCCAGCAACTCATCACGCAGGCGCGCGTATCCTGCCGGAGTGATGTAGTTCTTGCCGCCCGCAGGCAACGCAGGCAACACCAATTCATCCTCGTCGGAAGCATCGGTTTCTTTGGTAAAGGCCTTGCTCATGGAAGATCTCCCCCGTCAGCGAGAAACGCTTTGACAAATGAAAAAGCCTGCAATCTTTCGATTGCAGGCTTTAAACATTGGTGCGGCTGGCAGGAATCGAACCCACGACCCCTTGGTTCGTAGCCAAGTACTCTATCCAGCTGAGCTACAGCCGCTAAGCTTCGAATTATAGCATGATTTCTTGGCAACCCCTGAAATCAACATTTTTACTATCACCTGCCACATGGGCCTGATCAGCAAAAGCTCAATTCAACGCAAGCCGCAATTGTAATGCACTCCAGAGACTCCAAAAGAAGAAAGGCGCACATTGCGACAAGAAAACTGGCCGTGATCGTGATGATCGCCCATTCGAATGAATGGGTGGTAGGGCGTGTTGGACTTGAACCAACGACCAAAGGATTATGAGTCCTCTGCTCTAACCAACTGAGCTAACGCCCCAAGCCATGCTCCAGCGCTATACAACGGGGCAAGCGCCGTATTGTAGGGGCTTTACTTGCGATGGCTGAGTGCGTTGGACACCAGCTTTGATGTGATGTCCACGATCTGAATCATCCGGTCATATGGCATGCGCGTGGGGCCGATCACGCCCAGCGTCCCGACCACTTTGCCGTCTACCTCATACGGAGCACTGACGATGGACAGCTCCTCAAAAGGCACGACATGGCTTTCACCGCCAATGTAGATGCGCACTCCCTCGGCCTGGCTGGAGATATCCAGCAACCGCAGAATCTGGGTTTTCTGTTCGAACAGATCGAAAGCACGTCGCAAGTTGCCCATGTCGCTGGAGAAATCACTGACCGCCAGCAGGTTGCGCTCACCAGAAATCACGACCTCGTCCTGCGCTTGGGACAAAGCCTCAGACCCCACATTCACCGCAGCCTGCATGAGCGAAGCGATCTCGCCGCGCAGCACATCCACCTCAGATTTCAGGCGCTCACGCACTTGCTCCATCGCAAGCCCCGCGTAATGCGCGTTCAGAAAGTTGGAAGCCTCAATGAGTTGCGACTGGGAGTAGTCCACGTCCGTGAAGATCACTCGATTTTGAACGTCGCCCTCGGGCGAAACGATGATGACCAAAAATCTCCGCTCGGACAGCCTCAAGAACTCAATATGGCGGAAGACCGATGTTCTGCGTGGTGCCATAACGACACCGACGAACTGAGAAAGATTGGATAGCAACTGGGCAGCGTTGGCGATCACCTTTTGCGGCTGTTCGGGCGCAAGCTGGGGAGGGGTCAGAGGGTCCCGCTGCACTGTCAGCATGGTGTCCACAAACAGCCGATAACCTCGTGCAGTAGGAATGCGACCGGCTGAGGTGTGGGGACTCGCGATCAGCCCTAACTCCTCCAGATCCGCCATGACGTTACGGATAGTGGCTGGAGACAAATCCAGCCCAGACGCGCGCGACAACGTGCGGGATCCGACGGGCTGCCCATCGGCGATGTAGCGCTCGACCAGCGCTTTGAGCAACAACTTGGCACGGTCATCGAGCATGGAATGATTTTAATGATGTAATTTCGCGATGACGTCCAATTTCCGCCATGTCGCACTGATAGGCAAGTACCAAGCTTCTTCGGCGGGCTCCATCGGTGAAAGCTCCCGCCAGGCCCTGGAAGACATCGCCCATTTTCTTGAACGCCAGGGTTGCGAAGTGATGCTGGAAGCTGAGACCGCAAGCAACACCGGGCTCACACACTATCCAGTCCTGAATGTAGACGAGATAGGCAGTCGATGCGATCTGGGCCTGGTGGTCGGAGGCGACGGCACCATGCTGGGCATAGGTCGGCGGCTCGCCCGGTTTGGGACGCCCCTGATCGGCATCAACCAGGGACGGCTTGGCTTCATCACCGACATTCCTTTCGATACCTATCAGGCCACTCTGCCCCCCATGCTCCAGGGCGAATACGAGGAAGACTTGCGACCGCTGATGCACGCAACGGTCGTGCGCGACGAGCGCGTCGTCTTCGAAGCCCTCGCGATGAACGATGTCGTTGTGAACCGAGGCGCGACTTCAGGCATGGTGGAATTGCGGGTCGAGGTCGGCGGCCGATTTGTGGCGAACCAACGCGCAGACGGGCTCATCATCGCCTCACCCACAGGGTCAACGGCGTATTCGCTGTCAGCCGGTGGCCCCATGCTTCATCCCTCCATTCCTGGATGGGTGCTGGTGCCCATCGCCCCTCATACGCTCTCCAACCGACCGATTGTTCTGTCGGATGCCACCGAGGTGGCGGTTGAGGTTGTGAGTGGCCGGGATGTCAGTGCCAACTTTGACATGCAGTCACTGGCCTCACTGCTACATGGTGACCGCATTCTGGTGAAAAGGTCAGAGCACTGCGTGCGGTTTCTCCATCCTCAAGGCTGGAACTACTTTGCCACCCTGCGCAAAAAATTGCGCTGGAACGAAGGGGGCTCCTGACCATGGCGCTCCGGCGGATTACCCTGCGCGATTTTGTGATCGTTCAAGCGCTTGAACTTGACCTAAGTTCCGGCTTCACCGTGCTGACGGGAGAAACAGGCGCTGGGAAATCCATCCTGATTGATGCACTGCAACTCGTTTTGGGCGCACGCTCCGATGCAGGTGTGGTTCGCGAAGGCGCTGACAAAGCGGATCTTTGCGCTGAGTTCGATTGCCCACCCCATCTCCAGCCATGGCTCGAGGACGCGGGTTTTGACATTGATGAGCTGTTGCTTTTGCGTCGGACCGTGGACTCTCAGGGCAAAAGCAGGGCTTGGATCAATGGCACCCCAGCCACTGCTGCCCAGCTGCGGACTTTGGGAGACAGCCTGCTTGACATCCACGGGCAGCATGCTTGGCAAAGCCTTACAAGACCCGACTCGGTACGCGGCCTGCTGGACGCATTTGCAGGGGTGCACACATCAGAAACCGCAGCGCTCTGGGCACAATGGCGAAAGGATCAAAAAGCCCTGGAGCAAGCACGCCTGGCCCAGGCTAATTTGCAGCAGGAAAGTGAGCGTCTGCAATGGCAGATCAACGAGGTGGACAAGCTCGCACCCATTGATGGCGAATGGGAAGAACTCGACGCACAACATAAACGCCTCTCACATGCGCAGGCGCTGCTGGAAGGGGCAGAGGGCGCTATCCAAGCCCTCCAAGATGAAGATGCTGGTGCACTGACTGGGCTTGCACGCGCGCACGATCTTATCCAAAGCCACGAGCATATTGAGCCCGAGTTCGCACCGCTCGCAGACATCCTTTCTTCCAGCCTCGCACAAGCCAGCGACGTGCTCCACTCGCTGCAGCTGTATCTGAGGCACGTGGAAATAGATCCACAGCGTCTGGCCGAACTCGACACCCGCATTTCGCTCTGGATGACCTTGGCACGCCGTTACAAGCGCACGCCAGCAGAGCTGCCGGCTCTACACCAGAGCTGGAAGGAGGAGATGCGCCGGCTGGACGCAGCGACAGATCTGGAACGACTGGAGACCGCCGAGGCCGCCAGTGCCAAGGCCTACCACGCGTCGGCACGTGCGCTGTCTCTGGGTCGCGCCAAAGCCGCCCCGAAACTGTCTCACGCCATTACCCAAGCCATGCAGGGCCTGGGCATGGAGGGAGGAAAATTCGAGGTTTCCATGACCAAGGCCTCAGAGCCCTCGCACCACGGCATCGATGACGTGGTATTCCTCGTCGCGGGCCATCCCGGGATGACACCCAAACCCATCGGCAAAGTCGCATCGGGCGGCGAACTCTCCCGCATTTCGCTGGCCATCGCTGTAACAACCAGTGAATTGGGTATGGCCCCCACGCTCATCTTTGATGAAGTGGACTCTGGCGTAGGGGGGGCGGTGGCTGAAACAGTGGGGCGGCTGATGCAACAGCTTGGCAGCGACCGTCAGGTGCTCGCGGTCACCCACCTGCCGCAGGTGGCGGCTTGCGCACACCACCACCTCAAGGTGGCCAAACGCAAGAGCCCGAATGGCTCCACCAGCGCCGTATCGACGGTGCAGGGCGAGAACCGTGTGGCAGAAATTGCCCGCATGCTGGGCGGCGAACGATCCACCCAGACTACGCTCGCCCACGCGAGCGAGATGCTGGATCTCGCGGCCGTTGCACGAGAAGGACATGGCTGATGGCACTTGAAATCGTTTTAATCACGGGTATGTCGGGATCAGGAAAGTCCGTGGCGCTGCATGCGCTGGAGGACGCAGGGTATTACTGCGTAGACAACCTGCCCCCAGAACTGCTGCCAGCTTTTGTGGCGCTGGAACACCGTCACCACGGCAACCGCGTTGCTATCGCGATGGACGTTCGAAGTGCCACCTCATTGCATCAGGTTCCACAGGAGCTGAGTCGGCTCAGGAGCGAGGGCGTTTCGGTGCAATCGGTTTTCCTCGACGCCACCATCGATACGCTTGTCAGGCGTTTCTCAGAAACACGCAGACGCCACCCGCTGTCGCACGACGATCTTCAACAGGGTCGAAAAGCACTCGTGCAGATTATCGAATTGGAGCGCGAGTTGCTGGCGGAACTGCGAGAACAGTCGCATGTGATCGACACAAGCACCATACGGGCTTCACAGCTCCAAAGCTACGTGAAGAGTTTGCTTGTCACCACCCGGGGACAGATGACCCTGGTATTCCAGTCTTTTGCATTCAAGCGTGGCATACCGATGGACGCTGACTACGTCTTTGATGTGCGAATGTTGCCGAACCCACACTATGAACCTGCGCTGCGGGATCTGACGGGGCTGGACGAACCTGTCGCCCATTTCCTGCGCCAACAACCCGATGTGTCGCTGATGCAGGCGCATATCGAGCAATTTCTCGCGCACTGGCTGGAAATGCTTGACCGGAACCACCGCAGTTATGTCACGGTCGCGGTGGGCTGCACTGGCGGCCAGCACCGCTCGGTCTACTTGGTGGAACGACTAGCCGATGTTTTGAGCAGCCGCTGGGCAACCCTGAAGAGACACCGAGAGCTGGACGGACGCTGATATCTACGCAACAAAGCCTGGGCACGCTCACCACAACTGAGCTTGGGTCGAATCAAGCAGCTTGCGGATGGGGGCAGGCAGGCCGATAGAGGACCACTCATTGACCCCAAACCACGCCCCTTCTTCAGTGGGCTGATCCGGAATCTCCCCCGTGACCAACACGGGGTGAAGATGCAAATCCCTGTGTGTCAGCACATGGAGAAAAGGCTGGAGTTCGTTGCAGGAGATGCGAGAAGCATCACCTAAGAATTTGACATATCCGTTCAAAGAGGCGCCGTCGGCGAAGACCGGCACACAATGCATGCCAGCCCATATCCCAGCAGAGGGGCGACGTTGCAACCACACCTGACCAGCAGAATTTCGAAGTACCAGAAGCTGCCAAGACTCAGACCGGCGTGCCAGCTTGCGCGTCTTGACGGGGTAGCGTTGTGGGTCTCCGTCTTTGAATGCCACACAGCGGCCCGCCAAAGGACACCGGTCGCAACGTGGCAATCGTGGCGTACAAATCGACGCTCCCAGATCCATGAGTCCCTGGGTATAGCGGGGCATGGCCGTAAGCAGATTTTTCTGCGGCAGCAGTGACTCCGCCTCCTTCCAGAGCAGACGCTCGTTTCCCGACGACGCGAGGTCCTTTTCAAAGCCGAGCAAACGCGTCAAAACCCTGCGCACGTTGGCATCAAGAATAGGCACGCGTTCAGAGAAACAGAATGCGGCAATCGCTCCAGCGGTGGAACGACCAATCCCCGGCAAGGTAGCCAGCATCTCGGCGGAGCGAGGAAAGGAGCCTCCGTGCTCTGCCACAACCTGCTGGGCGCAGCGATGCAGGTTGCGAGCCCGGGTGTAGTAGCCCAGCCCGCTCCAGAGACCCATCACTTCATCCTGCGCTGCCTGCGATAGGGCCACTACGTCGGGAAAACGCTCCAGAAAGCGCGCGTAGTAGTCAAGTACCGTCGTAACCTGCGTTTGCTGCAGCATGATCTCGGACAGCCAGACCCGGTACGGATCGCGCGTCTGTTGCCAAGGCAGGTGATTGCGGCCATGAGACGCCTGCCATGCGACCACGAGCCCAGCCACATCCTCCCGCCCACCGCTGCTCATGCAGATACCAGATGGCTACCCGATGTCACGGAGTCAAGACCGGGCAGAGCAACAAGCTGAGAGGTCAGCTCCTGCAGCCTTTGCTCCAGTTGGACCAACTCATCCTCACTCGCTTCAATTTCCGCAATGCGCTCCACCAAACCGCTGGCAGCCTGCTGAATGCGATCCACAGCCTCGATGCGACGCGCAAAACTACGGCGACGCTCACGCAGCTGCGCATCCAGTTGGGCCGTAGCAGATTTGCTCCACAGTTCAAGATCGTTCGCGGCCGATTCATACACGGTGCGCAAACGCATGGCAAGAGCCCGGACCAGACGTTCCGCAAACTCAGGCTGGGCCAGCTTGAGCGCGTTCCCCATGCCGAGGTATTGGAGATGGCTCTGTTCGATCTGATTGAGATCGTGCGTAAAGTGCTCCAGCTGCGGAGGCGAGGGGACCTGCAGAGAAAAGCCGAACTCGGCATTGAGTTGCCTGAAGGTGCCACCCAACATGGCCTGAATCTCAGTGCCTGACGCTTGTGCTTTGTCCAGCGTACCGCGCAACTTGTCGAAAGTCTGAAGATAGATTTTCTTCACACCCAGCTTGAGCCCTTTTTGCTGCAGGGTCTGTGCCAATTCCGAAAGCTCGACTTTGAGCGCCTTGGCTCCCAACTGCTGAAATACATCTCGAAGCAGCTTCAGATGGACCGCACGCACCGCCTGGATTTTGGAAGTGCTCAGGTCAAACTCCCGCTGTTCCTGTTCGATGCGGTGCCGCATCGATTCGATCACAGACGCATTCTTGCCGCGCAAGCTTCGCAATTCGGCCATCTGGTCGTCAAGATCTCGGCGTCGGATATTGATGACCCTAGAAGTCTCAGTGCGCAAACTGGCCACGCCGTTGGCCACAGCCGCCCGCAAAATAGACTGCCGCCGCCCCATGATTCCTTTGGCCAGCGCCTCTTCCAGAACAGGCAGGCCGCTGGTCTCCAGCAGCAGATCATCAGCAGTGATCTTGGCGACCAGCCCTTTTTGCGCAGACACGGGCACAACCCTGTCCAGCGGAACACCCAGCATTTCTGCAGACGTACTGCACTGGCGCTCCATCTGCGCCTGCACCTGCTCTGCAGAATTGAGCGTGTCCCACAAGGTGTCTATCTTGTTGAGCACCACCAGCCGGGCGTCCATGCTGTCCGCCGAAATGGCAAGGTGCTCGCGCCAGATGGACAAATCAGAGCGGGTAACTCCGGTGTCAGCGCTCAGAATGAAGACCACCGCATGCGCCTGCGGAATCAGGTTGACGGTAAGTTCAGGCTCAGCGCCCACGGCATTCAGCCCTGGTGTGTCCAGAATCACCAGCCCCTGTTTCAGCAAAGGATGGGGAATATTGATGAGGGCGTGGCGCCACATGGGCACCTCCACCAAGCCCTGGGCATCAGGCACAGGGTTTTCATCGGTCAGATCATCGTGCCAAAAGCCCAATGCCCGCGCGTTGTCCAGGCTGACCTTTCGTACTTCGGCCACCTTTTCGAGCGCCTTGGCAATCTGGTCCGCGTTTCCGACATCCAGGGGGATCTCCTGCCACCGGTCCGTTTTAACCCGCCACTCCGCCAGGCTCTGCATCTGCAGTCGGGTTTCAATGGGCAGCAGCCGAAGGCTGGGCGCCACGCTGGCATCGTACCCAAGTTCGGTGGGGCACATGGTGGTGCGCCCTGCACTCGCAGGCATGATGCGGCGGCCATAGTCTGCAAAGAAGATCGCGTTGATCAACTCAGATTTGCCGCGCGAAAATTCGGCAACAAACGCCACCATGACCTTGTCGCTGCGAACCTGCTCCTCCAGGCGTTGCAGCCGCTCCTGGACGGCTGCGTCCATGAGTTCGTGCGAGGACATCCACTCGGCCAGCCGCTTGAGTTGCTGGGCGAACTCACGCCGCCAGGCACCATGCTGGTCGAACTGTTCGTTGAATGAAGGTCCCACTTTGCTCCCAGAGATCTAAGAATGGCCTGCAGGGCAGGCATACACAAAATATAGCATCGACCGCTCGCGGGCCGTCATGCCACGGCGAATTGGTGCTTGACCTGATTCAAGGCCGCTGGCACATCGGGCAAAAATAGCTGCTCCGCTGCCCCTGGCGCAGCACCTTTATCGAAGTGCCACAAACATGGCATGGCGCTCCATCGCGTCCATAAACGTTGGTCTGGGTCTGAAAGTGGCCTGCCATTCCATCTGCATTGGAAAAATCGCGCAGCGTGCTGCCCCCCATATCCACGGCCCGCGCCAATACAGACCGAATGGCAGCGTGCAATTTGAGCACCCGCGCAGGCCCGATACGCGACGCACTCGTCGTGGGACGGATTCCAGCCAGAAAAAGCACTTCTGACGCGTAGATATTGCCAACCCCCACCACCAGCCGGCCAGCCAAGAGCAACTGTTTGATGGGCATCTGGCTCTTTTTCAGACCAGCCTGGAAAACAGCAAGAGAGAATCCGTCAGACAGCGGCTCCATTCCCAGCCCGCCCAGAAGCTTGGTCGCAACAGGGTCTTGCTCCCCATGAACGTACACCACGGCACCGAATCGGCGCGGATCGTGCAACCGCAGCGTCCCCTGGCTGGTCAGCATGTCAAAGTGATCGTGGACTCCGGCCGCCGGTAACCCCTGGCCGAAGCGCAGGCTGCCCGACATCCCAAGATGCACAAGCAGAACTCCTCGACTGGTATCGGCCAGCAAATATTTTCCGCGGCGGCGCAGGCCCATCACCTGCTGCCCCACCAAAGTCTGTGGCGCGCACCCCAGAGGCCAGCGCAAGGATTTGCCGAGGGTGACCGCCTCAATGCGGGCGCCAGTGATGGCCTGAACCAAACTGCGGCGGGTCACTTCCACTTCGGGCAACTCAGGCATACAAAGACCCCGGCAATGGGTTAACAGGCATGGATTATTATGACCCGATGGTGCTATTTCACAGCTTTCGGATTGCCGCATTGACGACCGTGATCGCGGTATCCGCCCACTCAGCATGGGCACAACAGACCGGCAGTGACAGCCGCCCCGCCACAGATGAATCTCCAGTGGTATCCAACCCGGCACTGGATGCTGAATTGTTCTACGAGATTTTCCTGGGCGAAATCAGCGCCCGGACAGGCGACCCCGGTGCTGGTTATGCCTTCATGCTGGAGGCTGCACGCCGCAGCGCAGACGGCCAACTCTACCAAAGGGCCGCAGATATCGCCTTGCAGTCACGATCGGGTGAATATGCACTGGCAGCTGCCAAGGCGTGGAAAGAGGCCCTGCCACAGTCGCGCGAGGCAAATCGCTATGTGCTGCAAATTCTTGTTGCACTGAACCGTATTGGCGAAACACCCGATCTGCTGCGCCAGGAGCTCGCCCAATCATCCCCCCGCGCAAAGGCTTCGACCCTGTCCGCACTGCCCCAGATGTATGGGCGTGCCAGCGACAAGGCGCTGGCAGCGAAGGTGGTGGAAGCCGCCCTCGTGGACGAGCTTTCCCACCCTGCCACCGGCCCTGTGGCCTGGGTATCCCTGGGTCGCCTTCGCCTCGCTGCGGGCGATAAATCGGGGGCACTGGATGCCGCTCGGCGCGCGCAGGCTCTTGACGACGCCAATGAGGGGGCCGCCAGGCTGGCGCTGGAGCTGATGGAAGAGAACACCCCCGAGGCCGAACCACTGGTAACACAAGCACTTGCCAAGCAACCCGTGCCAGAGTTGCGAATGGGCTATGCGCGGGTTCTTTTGGGCTTGCAGCGCTATCCCGATGCTGCCCGTCAACTGGAATACGTCACCAAAGAGAAACCAGACTTGGTAGAGGCCTGGCTGGTGCTGGCCACCCTGCAGTTGCAAGACAACAGGCTCTCCGCTGCAGAGAGTGCGCTGCAGCGCTTCATGGAGCTCACCTCCGCCGCGACCGATCCTGAAGTGCGTCAGAAAGGGCTTACGCAAGCCTATTTGCTGTCCGCACAGCTCGCAGAGAAGAAGGGCGATTTTGCCGCTGCAGAGGCGTGGCTCAACCGCATCGACAACGTGGACGAAGCGTTCAGTGCGCAAAGCCGCCGCGCGTCGCTGCTGGCACGGCAGGGCAAAGTGGCCCAGGCGCGGGAACTGCTGCGAAACCTGCCAGGAACCTCTGCTGACGACAAACGTATGAAGCTGCTGGCCGAGGTGCAGCTACTGCGTGACCTGCGGCTTTACGAGGAAGCCTACCAAGTCCAGAGCGAGCTTGTGGCGCTCGCACCTGATGACGCCGAACTGGTGTATGACCAAGCCATGCTGGCCGAAAAAGCGGGTCACCCGGAGACTATGGAGAAGCTGCTGAGGCAGGTGATTTCCCAGAAGCCTCAATACCACCATGCTTACAACGCCCTCGGTTATTCATTGGCAGACCGGGGCGTGCGACTGGACGAAGCCAAACAGCTGATTCTGAAAGCACTGGAGTTCGCCCCCTCCGATCCCTTCATTACCGACAGTCTGGGCTGGGTGGAATTTCGCATGGGCAACAAGGCAGAGGCCAAGCGGCACCTGGAAACCGCCTACAAAGCTCGCCCGGATGTAGAAATCGCAGCGCATCTCGGTGAGGTGCTTTGGAGCCTGGGTGACAAGGAAGCTGCTCTCAAGGTCTGGAAAGAAGGCGCGCGGACAAGCCCTGACAATGAAACGCTGAAAGAAACGCTGAAGCGCCTTGGGGTGAGCCTTTGATGTACGGAGGTTCAAGAACTCCTTTTCAACACGTTGCGCGCCTCATGGTCGGCCCCCGTCTCGCCGGGCTGCTGTTGTGGGTGGCCTGCGCACTGTGGCTGGTCGGCTGCGCGCAGCCGCCACAGGTACCTGCAGGCGAAGAAGATGCCTGGAATGGGCGTATCGCCCTGCAGGTGGAAGGACAGGCATCGCAGTCGTTCTCTGCAATATTCGAACTGCGGGGCAATGCACAGACCGGGGGGCTTGCACTGATCAGCCCGCTCGGCAGCCGCATCGCACAGCTGGAATGGAAAGATGGCCATGCACAGCTGACCAGCGCGCAAGAATCGCGGACCTCTGATTCGCTCGACGCACTGCTGCAGGATGTGACGGGCGCGCGCATCCCCGTGGCCGCCCTCTTCGCTTGGCTCAAGGGTGTACAAACCACCGTGCCAGGCTGGAGGGCCGACCTTTCGGCCCTGGAACAGGGGCGACTGGTGGCACACCGCGACGACCCCGCCCCCCAGGCCACTTTGCGCATTGCACTGACCCGCTAGCCGCCCTCCTCACGCGCCCTATTCGTTGCCATGCAATCCCTGTATGACGTGCCGGCTCCGGCAAAGCTCAACCTGTTCCTTCACATCACAGGCCAACGCGCGGACGGGTACCACCTGCTGCAGTCGGTCTTCATGTTGATCGACTGGTGCGACACCCTCCATTTCGAGCGCCGCGCCGGTGGCGCTATCACACGCGAAGACCTGGGCACGGCACTGCCAGAGCTAGACCTGACGATCAAGGCCGCGCTCGCACTGCAGCGAGCCACCGGCTGCACCCAGGGTGCACACATTGGCGTCGTGAAAAACATCCCCTCGCAGGCGGGCATGGGTGGTGGCTCTTCCGATGCAGCCAGCACCTTGCTTGCCCTTAACAGGTTGTGGGGTCTGAACCTGTCGCAATCGGCACTGGAAGCTATTGGTCTGAAGCTCGGTGCAGACATTCCATTTTTTTTACGCGGTCACAACGCCTGGGTCGAAGGAATTGGTGAGACAATCACGCCGCTTGAGAAAGCACAGCAACTACCGCAAGCGCGCTTTGCCATCGTGAAGCCCGCTGCAGGCTTGGAGACAAAAGCAATTTTTTCGTCACCAAGTTTGAAACGCGATTCAGATAGTGCTACAATCTTAGGCTTTGCTGCAGCACATTTTGACTTCGGTCGAAACGACTTGCAGCCAGTTGCCCAGGCACTTTGCCCCGAGGTTACCGAAGCCATTGAATGGCTCGATGCCCGAGGATTGCAAGGCAGGATGACAGGCTCAGGAAGTGCAGTGTTTGCGCATATGTCACATGCAGTTGACTTGAGTGGAGCCCCACAGGGCTGGCAAGTTAAGGAATGTGAAAATCTGATGGTTCATCCTCTGGCAGGTTGGGCATCAGGCAAGAATTAAGGTTAGCTGCCTTCGGTAGTTGACCTGTGTAGGGGAGTCGCCAAGCTGGTTAAGGCACCGGATTTTGATTCCGGCATGCGAAGGTTCGAATCCTTCTTCCCCTGCCAAACGCTTTCCGCGTACGGGCTTTTATTTCAGACTGCTGGGACGCTCATGCAAGCCAACCACCCCGACTTCATGGTTTTCACCGGCAATGCCAATCCAGGCATGGCAGCTGAAATTGCCCAACACCTCGGCACCACCCTCGGTGCGGCTGACGTGGGTCGATTCTCCGACGGTGAAGTCACCGTTGAAATCAAGCAAAACGTGCGTGCACGCGATGTTTTCGTGGTGCAGTCCACCTGCGCCCCCACCAACGAAAACCTCATGGAACTGCTGATCATGGTTGATGCGCTCAAGCGTGCATCGGCTGAGCGCATCAGCGCCGTGATCCCCTACTTCGGCTATGCCCGCCAGGACCGCCGCCCGCGTTCGACGCGCGTGCCTATCACCGCCAAGGTGGTGGCCAACATGCTGCAAGCTGTGGGCGTGGCACGCGTGCTGACCATGGACTTGCATGCCGACCAGATCCAGGGCTTTTTCGACATCCCGGTGGACAACATCTACGCGTCGCCCGTGCTGCTGGGCGACCTGCGCCAGAAGAACTATGAAGACCTGATTGTGGTCTCGCCCGACGTGGGTGGCGTGGTGCGCGCCCGTGCACTGGCCAAGCAGCTCAACTGCGACCTGGCCATCATCGACAAGCGCCGCCCCAAAGCCAACGTGTCCGAAGTCATGCATGTGATCGGCGAAATCGAAGGCCGCAACTGCGTGATCATGGACGACATGATCGACACCGCCGGCACGCTGGTAAAGGCCGCTGAAGTGCTCAAGGAGCGTGGCGCCAAGAAGGTGTACGCCTACTGTACGCACCCTATTTTTTCGGGTCCTGCCATCGAACGCATCGCCAAGGGCTCGGCCCTCGATGAAGTGGTGGTGACCAACACCATCCCGCTGAGCGACAACGCCCGGGGATGCGCCAAGATTCGCCAACTTTCCGTGGCCCCGCTGATCGCAGAGACGATCCAGCGCATTGCCAAGGGTGAGTCGGTGATGAGTCTGTTCTCGGACCAAGACAACCTGTTCTGACAAACGCGGGGCTCGCAAGAGGCCTTTGGCTTGGAAAGACGGTTGATCAGGACACCAAGCCTCCTTCGGGAGGCTTGTCTGTTGGTTCGGGAACGAAGTGTGGCCTGCTATCGCGGGCCTTTTTAAAACAGGGCAAGACTGGTCGCGGTCTGTCCTTTTCAGGAGCTAGTTATGAACTTCGTCGCTTTTGAGCGCGCCAAGCAAGGTACGGGTGCGAGCCGCCGTCTGCGCAATTCGGGCAAGACGCCTGGCATCGTCTACGGTGGCACCGCCGAACCCCAACTCATCGAGGTGGACCACAATGCACTGTGGCACGCCCTCAAGAAGGAAGCTTTCCACTCCAGCGTGCTGGACATGGAAGTTGCCGGCACGACCTCCAAGGTTCTGCTGCGTGACGTGCAATACCACCCCTACAAGCAACTCGTGCTGCACATCGACTTCCAGCGCGTGGACGAAAAGACCAAGCTGCACATGAAGGTGCCACTGCACTACAGCGGTGCTGACGAGTCCAACGCCGTCAAGGTCGACAAGTGCATGGTCAACCCGATCGTGAACGAGTTGGACGTGACCTGCATGCCTTCGGACCTGCCTGAGTTCATCGCTGTGGACCTGTCCAAGCTGGAAAAGGGCGCATCCCTGCACCTGAAGGACATCAAGCTGCCCAAGGGCGTGACGGCCAAGATCCGTGGCGGTCAGAACAACAACCCCGTGCTGGTGTCCGTGGTGCCTCCAGTGGTGGTCGTTGAGACCCCTGCCGAAGCCGCTCCTGCTGCCGATGCCAAGGGCAAGGGCAAGGGCAAGAAGTAATCGGTCAACGACCTCGATGACTTCACCCGGTCAGCCCGCCCTGCGGCGTTGACCCCCAACGGCCCACCTTGTGTGGGCCGTTTTCATTGGCGCAAAGCCATTCGCATCTGCAAACCGTCTGGCTCTAACCACCCCACACCCACCGATAATCCCGCCAATGATCAAGCTGTTTGTAGGCCTTGGAAACCCCGGGCCAGACTACGAAGCCACCCGCCACAACGCCGGTTTCTGGTGGATTGATGCGCTGGCGCGCGAACTCAAGGCCACGCTGGTGCCCGAGCGCAGCTACCACGGGCTGGTAGCGCGCACGACGGTGCATGGGCAAAGCGTCTGGCTGCTGCAGCCACAGACCTTCATGAACCTCTCCGGCAAGTCGGTGGCTTCGCTGGCGCGCTTCTTCAAGATCCAGCCCGAAGAAATCCTGGTGGTGCATGACGAACTGGACATTCCGCCAGGGCAGGTCAAGCTCAAGCGCGGCGGCAGCCATGCAGGGCACAACGGCCTGCGGGACATCCATGGCCAGCTCGGCTCCCCTGACTATTGGCGCCTGCGCGTGGGCATCGGCCACCCGGGCGTGAAAAGCGAAGTCGCCAACTGGGTGCTCAAAAAGCCCTCCCCCGACCAGCGCACGCTGATCGAAGACAGCATCGTCCATTCGCTGAAGGCCTACCCGGCCATGCTGGCGGGCGAGATGGACAAGGCCACCTTGCTCATCCACACCACCAAACCGCCGCGCCCCAAGCCCCCCCGCCCTGCAGAAGACTGAGCGGCGCGGCAGGGATAAGGGGAACGACGGTCCGTCGCATCCCTTTCTGTCAATAGCTATTATTTTTATAGCTTCTTGCGCTTAATAGATAAGCGCTAGAGCCAAAAAACACTACAAACTAACTCGAAGCTGGTGCCTGCAACCGCTGGAACTTCTGCCACAGGGTTTCGCGGTTCTCGACGTGCTGCGGGTTCACGGGGATGCAGGCGACGGGGCAGACCTGCACACATTGGGGCTCGTCAAAGTGCCCCACACATTCCGTGCACTTGTTCGGGTCGATCTCGTAGATCTCCTGCCCCAGATAGATGGCCTGGTTAGGGCATTCGGGCTCGCACACATCACAGTTGATGCACTCGTCGGTGATCATCAGCGCCATACGGCCTCCCTGGGCACAGGGCCAAAAACAATGGAGACGGGGTACGCGGCGCGGTTCATGCTCCGTATTATCCCGCGCTGGTGGCATGTGCCTTGCATGCCACACTGCAACCCACCACCGCTGACGGGGATGTTTTTACCGTTATGCTGTGTATACACATTAATTTTGACGCCCGCGCGCCCTAACCCTCTCCTCACCCACCTCACCCATGGGCCTGTTTTTTCTCAAGCGGTTTATTACCCTCCTGGCCACGCTTATCGGCGCGTCCATTGTTGTGTTTCTGGTGCTGGAGATCCTTCCGGGCAACGCCGCCCAGATGCTCATGGGACCCGACGCCTCGCCCGAAGCCGTGGCTGCGCTGGCCAGCAAGCTGGGGTTGGACCAGCCCGCCAGCCTGCGCTACTGGCAATGGGTGAGCGGGCTGGTGGTGGGCAACATGGGCGACAGCTATGCCTACAGCTCACCCGTGCTCGACCTGGTGCTGGAACGCCTGGCCCTCACGGTGCCGTTGGCACTGATGGCCATGGTCATCACCACCGTGCTGGCCCTGGTGGCAGGTGTGTATGCAGCATCGCGCCACAACAAGATCGGTGATGTCGGCGTGATGGGGCTGGCGCAGATCGGAATTGCCATTCCCAATTTCTGGTTCGCCATCCTGCTGATCCTGCTGTTCTCCGTGAAACTGCAGTGGTTCTCGGCCGGTGGCTTCCCCGGCTGGACCGAAGACGCTGGTGGTAGTCCACTCGAAGCCCTCAAGGCCCTGCTGTTGCCCGCGATTGCGCTGGCCGTGGTGCAGGCCGCCATCCTCGCGCGCATCACGCGCTCGGCCGTGCTGGAGGTGCTGCGCGAAGACTTTGTGCGCACTGCCCGCGCCAAGGGCCTGTCGCAGCGCGCGGCGCTCTGGGGCCATGTGCTGCGCAACGCCATGATCCCGGTAATCACCGTGATGGGGCTGCAGTTTGCCAACCTGCTGGCGGGCACCATCGTGGTGGAGAACGTGTTCTACCTGCCCGGCCTGGGGCGCCTGATCTTCCAGTCCATCTCCAACCGCGACCTGATCGTGGTGCGCAACTGCGTGATGCTGCTCGCCGCCATGGTGGTCATCGTGAATTTCGTGGTGGACATCCTTTACGCCGTGATCGACCCGCGCGTGAAGGCCTCCGACATCTGATCCCCCCATGAACGCTGTCATTCCTTCGCCTTCTGTCACCTCTGCCCCCAGCTGGCTGCACCGCGCGCTGCGCCACCGCAGCTTCGTGATCGGCGCCATCCTGTCGCTGCTGCTCCTGCTGGCCGCTGCACTGTCGCTGGTCTGGACACCCTGGTCGCCCTACGAGATGGACCTGGCCTCCAAGCTGCAGCCGCCCACGGGCACACACTGGCTGGGCACCGATGCCTTTGGGCGTGATGTGGCGTCGCTGTTGCTGGTGGGTGCGCGCAATTCCATTCTGGTGGGCGTGATCGCCGTGGGCATCGGGCTGACCGTTGGCACGGCGCTGGGCCTGCTGGCTGCGGCCAAGCGCGGCTGGGTCGAAGAACTCATCATGCGGCTGGCCGACTTTACGTTTGCCTTCCCGGCCATCCTGTCCGCCATCATGCTCACCGCTGTGTTCGGCGCGGGCATCGTCAACTCCATCATTGCCATCGGCATCTTCAACATCCCGACGTTTGCGCGCGTCACCCGTGCATCGGCCAACGCGGTGTGGTCGCGTGAGTACATCCTGGCGTCGCGCGCCTGCGGCAAGGGCAGCTTGCGCATCACGCTGGAGCATGTGCTGCCCAACATCCTGTCGGTGCTCATCGTGCAGGCCACCATCCAGTTCGCCATTGCCATCCTGGCCGAAGCCGCCCTCTCCTATTTGGGCCTGGGCACCCAGCCGCCCCAACCCTCCTGGGGCCGCATGCTCAGCGAAGCACAGACGCTGATGTTCCAAGCCCCGCTGCTGGCCGTCTGGCCTGGTGTGGCGATTGCGCTGGCCGTGCTGGGGCTGAACCTGCTGGGTGACGGTCTGCGCGACCTGCTGGACCCACGCTTGTCGCGCAAGCGCTGAAACCTCCGCCGAACCTTGCACGAACTGTTCTCCATGTCTTTCCTGCTCGAAGTCTCCAACCTCCGCATCCGCCTGCAGACGCACCGCGGCCCGGCCGATGCCGTGCGCGGCGTGAATTTTTCTCTGGCGCGCGGTGAAACCCTGGGCCTGATTGGTGAATCGGGCTGTGGCAAGTCCATCACCGCCATGTCGCTCATGGGCCTGCTGCCCGAGAGTGCACAAGTCACCGGCAGCATCCGCTTTGATGGGCAAGAGCTGGTGGGCCGCACCGATGCGCAGATGTGCAAGATGCGCGGCAACCGCATTGGCATGGTGTTCCAGGAGCCCATGACCGCCCTGAACCCCGTGCACACCATTGGCCGCCAAGTGGCTGAGCCCCTGCGTCTGCACCGGGGCATGGATGCGGGCAGCGCCCGCAAGGAAGCCATCGCGCTGCTGGACCGCGTGGGCATTCCCAACGCGGCGCAGCGCATCGATGCCTACCCACACCAGTTCTCGGGCGGGCAGCGCCAGCGCATCACCATTGCCATGGCCCTGGCCTGCGGGCCCGACCTGCTGATTGCCGATGAACCGACCACGGCGCTCGATGTGACCATCCAGCAGCAGATCCTGGACCTGATCAGCGACCTGGTGGCCGAGCGCAACATGGCCATGATCCTCATCTCGCACGACCTGGGCGTGATCTCGCAGAACGTGGACCGCATGATGGTGATGTACGGCGGCAGTGTGGTGGAGAGCGGCTCCACCGCGTCCGTCTTCTCGGCCATGGCACACCCCTACACACGGGGCCTGTTTGCGGCACGCCCCCACCTGGGTGCCGCGCACACGCCCGGCCAACGCCCCCGCCTGTCCACCATCCCCGGCACGGTGCCTGAGCTGGTGGACCTGCCCGCAGGCTGCCCTTTTGCGGGCCGGTGCAGCTACACCATCGACGCCTGCCACCACGAGTCCCCCCCGGCCACCCTGGTGGCCACCGATGCCGATGGCGACCACGTGGTGCGCTGCCTGCGCCGCGAAGCCATCGCCGAAGCGCGCGGCGCAGTGCAAGGTGTGGAGGTGGCTGCATGAGCGACAAAACACACAACGCCAGCAACAGCCCCCTGCTGCAGGTGAAAGACCTGGTGCGCGAATACACGCTGCCGCGCGAGCACCTGTTCCAGCCCCCAGGCAAGGTGCAAGCCCTCAACGGCGTGAGCTTCTCGATTGCCGCCGGGCGCAGCCTGGGTGTGGTGGGCGAGTCGGGCTCGGGCAAATCCACCCTGGCCCGGCTGGTGATGGCGCTGGATGCGCCGACCGCTGGCACGGTGGAGCTGCTGGGCCGCAACCTGCACCAGCTGCCCACGGAAGAACTGCGGCAGGCGCGGCGCGACTTTCAGATGGTGTTCCAGGACCCCTATGGTTCGCTGGACCCCCGCCAGACGGTGGAGCGCATCGTGACCGAGCCACTGCAGGCGCAGGGGCTGACCACGCGTGCCGAACAGCGCGAGCAAGCGGGCCAGGTGCTGTCGCAAGTGGGCCTGCGCACCAATGACCTGGGCAAGTACCCGCACGAGTTTTCTGGCGGCCAACGCCAGCGCATCGCCATAGCGCGTGCGCTCATCACGCGGCCCCGCCTCATCGTGGCGGACGAACCCGTGAGCGCGCTCGACGTGTCGGTGCAGGCCCAGGTGCTGAACCTGATGCAGGACCTGCAGCAGCAGTTCGGCATCACCTACATGCTCATCAGCCACGACCTCGCGGTGGTGAATCACCTGTGTGATGAGGTGGTGGTGCTCTACCAGGGCCGCATCGTAGAGCGGGGTTCTCCCGGAGAGCTGTTCCGCAACGCGCAGCACCCGTACACGCAATCGCTGGTGGGTGCGGTGCCGCAGGTGCTGCCGGGCCGTGCAAGGGCGCGCCGTGCCGCTGCTGCGGCCGCAGCAAAAATCGTGTAACCAAATACCGATGTGATGGTGTAAAAAGCTTTTGTGCTCCCCGGTAACCCATTGCAAAGGCGCCGGGGTCTTCGTCTGGTTTTTTGTCTGGAGAGTCCGAACATGCTGAACCGCCGTACCGTCCTTGCCACTGGCGCCATCGCCGCTGTGCCCTTGACCACCTCGCTTGGCGCCCTGGCGCAAAGCCGCAAAGATGCGGTGACGCTGGCGATGACGCTGGAGCCCCCAGGCCTGGACCCGACAGCCGGTGCCGCGTCTGCCATCGCCGAGATCGTGCAGTACAACATCTTCGAGACGCTCACCAAGATCAACCCCGACGGCAGCGTGTCGCCCCTGCTGGCCGAAAGCTGGGAGGTCTCGCCCGACCTCAAGACCTACACCTTCAAGCTGCGCCGTGGCGTGAAGTTCCAGAACGGCGAGCCCTTCACCGCTGCGGCCGTCAAGTTCTCGTACGACCGCGCGGGCGGTGAGAAGAGCACCAACAAGGACAAGCGCACCTTTGCAGGCATCACCACCCAGGTGGTGGACGACTACACCGTGGTGCTGCTCAACAAGGAGATCGACCCCGACCTGTTGTTCATCCTCGGCCAGGCCACCTCCATCATCGTGGAGCCCAAGAGCGCCGACACCAACGCGAACAAGCCCGTGGGCACCGGCCCCTACCAGCTGCAGGCCTGGAACAAGGGATCATCCGTGGTGCTGACCGCGTGGGACGGCTACCGCGACGCCAAGGCCATCAAGATCAAGCGCGCCACCTTCCGCTTCATCTCCGACCCCGCCGCCCAGGTGGCCGCCCTGCTGGCCGGTGACGTGGACGCCTTCCCGCGCGTCACACCGCGCAGCGTGGCACAGTTCAAGGCCAACCCGAAGTACCAGGTGATCGTGGCAGGCTCGCGCGCCAAGACCATTCTGGCCATCAACAACGGCAAGAAGCCGCTGGACGATGTACGCGTGCGCCGCGCCATTGCCGCAGCCATTGACCGCAAGGCCGTGATCGAAGGCGCGGGCGACGGCTACGGTGCGCCCATTGGCAGCCACTACGTGCCTGGCGCCTTTGGCTATGTGGACACCACGGGCGTGAACCCCTACGACCCCGAGAAGGCCAAGAAGCTGCTGGCCGAAGCCGGCATCAAGACGCCGCTGGAGCTGACCATGACGCTGCCCCCCACGCCTTACGCCCGCCAGGGCGGCGAGGTGGTGGCCGCCCAGCTGGCCAAGGTCGGCATCGTCGCCAAGATCCAGAACGTGGAATGGGCGCAGTGGCTCAGCGGCACCTACGGCAGCAAGAACTACGACCTGACCATCATCAGCCACGTGGAGCCCTTCGACCTGGGCAACTTTGCCAAGCCCGACTACTACTGGGCCTACAACTCGCCCAAATTCAACGACCTGTTCACCCAGATCAAGAACGCTGCACGCCCCGCCGACCGCGCCAAGCTGCTGGGCGATGCGCAGCGCCTGTTGGCCAACGATGCAGTGCACGCCTTCCTGTACTCCAACCAATGGATCACGGTGGCCAACAAGAACCTCAAGGGCCTGTGGAAAGACATGCCCGTGTTCGTGAACGACATCTCCGCGCTGTCCTGGTCTTGAGATGGGCCCCCCCCTGAGGCCCTTCGGGCCTTCCCCCCGCTCTCGCATTGCTGCGCAATGCGGGCAGGGGGACGCAGCCCTCGCTGCGGGGCGGCCCTTGCTCGGCTGTCCACGCCTGGGCCGCGCCAGTTTCGCGGGCAGCGCACAACGCAATGAATAGCTGAAGCACGCAGAAGCAGACAGCTCCCAAAATAATAGCTGCCAGCGCTTTACCAATAAGCGCTAGCAGCCTTTTTTATTGATAAAACTCCCCAAACCCCGCCATGACAGCCCTGCACGACCTGCCCGCCCACGACCTCCTTGCCGCCTACCGCCAGCGCACGCTGTCCCCCGTCGAGGTCACGCAGGCCGTGCTGGCCCACATTGAGCGGTGGGAGCCCCACATCCGCGCCACCTACCTGCTGCGCCCTGAGATGGCCCTGGCGCAAGCCCGCGAATCGGAAGCCCGCTGGCTGCGTGGTGAGCCCAAGGGCGCGCTGGACGGCGTGCCCAGCACCATCAAGGAAAACATCGCCACCGAAGGCGATCCAACGCCCCTGGGCACGGCCGCCGTCGAGCTGGTGCCCGCCGCAGCCGATGCACCGCCCGCCGCCCGCATGCGCGAGGCGGGCGCCGTCATCGTGGCCAAGACCACCATGCCCGACTACGGCATGTTGTCCTCGGGCCTGTCCACCTTTCACCCCCTGTCGCGCAACCCGTGGGACACCCGCAAGGGCCCCGGTGGCTCCAGCGCCGGCGGTGGCGCTGCCGCAGCCGCAGGCTACGGCCCACTGCACATCGGCACCGACATAGGCGGCTCGCTGCGCCTGCCCGCCAGCTGGTGCGGCATCTTCAGCCTGAAGCCCAGCCTGGGCCGCATTCCGATCGATCCACCCTACACCGGCCGCGCCGCTGGCCCCATGACCCGCACCGTGGCCGACGCCGCACTGATGATGCAGGTGCTGAGCCAGCCCGACGCGCGCGACAGCATGAGCCTGCCCTACCAGGACATCGCGTGGAGCCAGTTCAACAAGGGCGCCGAACGCTTGCGCGGCCTGCGCATTGGTTTGCTGCTGGACGCCGGATGCGGCCTGCCGGTGGAGCCCGAGGTGAAAGCCGCCGTAGAACGCGCAGCAAAACTCATGGAGGCGGCGGGCGCCACCATCGTGCCCATGGCGCCTTTCATGACCCAGGCCATGCTCGACGGCATGGACCACTTCTGGCGCATGCGCTCGCACATCGACCTGCAGGCCCTGCCCGCCGCGCGGCGCGACAAGGTGCTGCCCTACATCCGCACCTGGGCCGACAGCGCAGCGGGCATGAGCGGCACCGAAGTCTTCAACGCCAGCCACCAGTTCCACCTGACGCGGGTCAACACCGTGAAGGCCTGCAGTGCCTTTGACTATGTGATCTCCCCCGTGGCGCCCATGCCCGCCTTCCAGGCCGAACTGCCCTCGCCCACCAACGACCCGCTGCGCCCGCTAGAGCACATCGGGTTTACCGTGCCCTTCAACATGTCCGAGCAACCTGCCGCGTCGGTCAACTGCGGCTACACCACAAGCGGCCTGCCCATTGGCCTGCAGATTGCGGGTGCACGTTTTGACGACCTGGGCGTGCTGCAGGTGGCACATGCATTCGAGCTGATCCGTGAACCCCAGCGGGCTTGGCCCCAGCCGCCAGCGGGCTGAAAGCATGGCCGGAGGTTGTTGGTAACCTTGGGGGTTTGTTGGCAGACACCGGGCCACCCTGGGCCACCACTCTCCCACCCCCTGTACGAACGCACCACACCGCATGGACATCCTCATCCTGGCGATCCTGATCGCCACCGGCACCTACATGCTCAACGCCAAAGAGCAGCGCAAGCGCATTGCGCTGCTGGGCAGCCACCTGGCCAACTACCAGATCGAAAAGCTCATGGAGGCCCTGACCGACGGCTACCTGCGCGCCCTGGGCGAAAGCACGGACGAGCGCCGCCAGCAGATCTGGAGCCTTCTGAGCACCACCGAGGCGCAACTCACCGAGCAATTCAGCCGGTTTGCCGCCGACTTTGCCAAGGAGCCCGAGGCCACCACACGCGTCAGCCGCCTGGCAATGGCGATCCCCTTTGCCGAGAAGATATTGCCCAGCTTCACCTTCGACATGCGCAAGGCCCTGGCCATTCACGCGCGCGGCATTGCGCACGTGGTGCAGAACACCAGCCACCTTGCGCCCAAGGACCGTGCCTTCATGATGACGGCCGAACTGTTCCTCATGCAGCACACCTGCCACTGGTTCTGCAAATCCAAGACCATTGCAACCGCCCGCATGCTGGCGCGCCACCAGACGCCGCACGAGCAGCTCGTGGCCTCGGTGTCTGCCGACACCCGCAAGGCCTATCTGACGCTGATCAAGGGCGGCTGATCCACCACCCCTAACAATGCCCCATGCCATCCTCCACGCACACCCGCACGACCGATAGCCTGGGCAACCCCGTCACCTTGCAGGACACCGCCAGCGCGGCGGCCTTGAATGACTTTGTAGAAGGCTTCATCGCCTGCGAAGCCCGCGCGGTGAATGTACTGAACGCAGCCGCAGACACCAGCCCCATCGTGCAGGCCAGTTGCGCGGCGCTGCACATGTTTGCCGAATCGGCCGACGCGCCGCGCAACGCGCGCCCCTTCATCAACCAGGCGCTGGCCAACGCCCCACAAGCCAGTGACCGCGAGCAACGTTTTGTCGCCGCTGTGGCTGCCTGGGTGGACGGTGACCTGCCCCGTGCGATTGCGCTGCATGAGGAGCAGGCACGCCTGTTTCCACGCGACCTGGCATCGCTCAAACTCGGTCAATACCATCTATTTAACCGGGGGGACTCGCCCGGCATGCTGCGCCTGGCCCTGCAGGCTGTACCTGCCGCCGCCGATGTGCCGTACCTGCACGGCATGCTGGCCTTTGGCTGGGAGCAATGCCATTTGCTCGACCGCGCCGAGGCCTCCGCCCGCCACGCCATCGCCCTTTGCCGCAAAGAGCCCTGGGCCCACCACGCCCTGGCCCACGTCATGCTGACGCAGGGACGCATCCGCGAAGGAGGCGACTTCATGGCCAGCATGAGCGACACCTGGACGGGCCTGAACTCCTTCATGGTCACGCACAACTGGTGGCACCAGGCGCTCTTTCTGCTGGAGCAGGACCGGCATGCCGAGGTGCTGGCGCTGTATGACAGCCAAGTCTGGGGGGTGGTCAAGGAATACACGCAGGACCAGATCGGCGCCGTGTCACTGCTCGCTCGGCTGGAGCTGGCGGGCGTAGACGTGGGCGACCGCTGGACCGACGTGGCTGACCACCTGGCACTGCGCCTGGCCGACCACGTGTTGCCCTTCCTGGACCTGCAATACCTCTACGGCCTGGCCCGCGCCGGGCGCATGGAGGCCGCACGCACACTGCAAAGTAACCTTGAGGCCCACGCAAACACCCGCACCGAGGCGCACGAGCGCACTGTGTGGCAGCAGGTGTGTGTGCCTGCAGCGCACGGCCTTCTGGCACATGCGCAGGGCGACTGGGCCACGGCGGTGGAGAAGCTGGGCGTGGCCCTGCCCCGGCTGGTGGAGATTGGCGGCAGCCATGCGCAGCGGGATTTGTTCCACCAGATCTGGGTGGATGCGCTGCAGCGTAATGGGCAGTGGGGGGCGGTGCAGAACGTGTTGCAGCCGTTGGTGAATGGGCAGCCGGAGTCGGTGCGATTGGCGAAGCAGGTGCGGTTAGTGAACAAGCAATTGGGGCTACCTGAAAAGTACAAAAAGCCCGCCTCACAGATCAACAAGTTGCGTCTGAGACTGATGCACCAGCAGGCACTTCAAAGATTGAGTGACTCGGAATTACTCCATAACGCATCAGACGACGGCGATCAATTTGATTCCCAGTATTTGCTGCGCTTGCTAGGCATGGAGCTTTTGCTCAAAGTGGTTTTTGAGAAAACGCTCCATGAAAAGGCACACGGGCATAGATATGACAAGCTGTTCAAACGCTTGCCGGAAGATCTGCAAGATCGCCTTATCCGCCTGGCAGGAGAGCGAATTGGGCCGTCCGGCTTAACGGACAATGCCCAAAGCCTTTTCAAGGAATGGGGACAGAACTTTGTCGCCTTACGGTATCCATGGGAGCGCTATGATGGGCTATCAGAAGACCAGTACGCAACGCTTGAAGAAAAGTGGATTGCTGAGGGCGCCCCACTAAAAAAGGCAACTTTTCGGTATCACCCCGAAGAGCTCTTCGGCATGCTTTACGCACTTCAAACCGTCGCAGATGAGTTGCGCGAGTCTTGATTTATGACGCGTGACCATCCGAGCCGACTTCCCACTCTCTGACCTCACCGCACCACCAACTTCGTCTGGTCATACACCGGCTGCTCCGGCAAATCCGCCAGGTGCCGCACATCGGCCCAGTCCAGCACTTCCACCGCCTCGCCACTCACCCGCACGCGGTTGAGCCCCGCGTTGGGGATGTCGCTCTGGCGCGGGCCGTCCAGCCCGGTGCCACGCGCAGTGCGCCAGATCATGTCGAGCACGCCGCCATGGGTGACCACCATCACCGTCTGGCCGCTGTGCTGCTGCGCGATGCGGTAGACAGCGTCCATCACGCGGGTGTGGAACTGGCGGGTGGTCTCGCCGCCGGGCATGCCGTAGTCGGCTTCAAAACGCAGCCACTGGTTCCATGCGTCGGCGTGCTCCAGCTTGACGTCATCCACGCGCTTGCCGTCCACCACGCCAAAGTTTTGCTCGCGCAGGGCGCTGTCGGTGAGGGTGTCGATGCGGGCCTCAGGGAACAACACCTGCAGGCTGGGCGTGGCGGTCTGCTGGGTGCGGATGAGGTCGCTGCAGATGAGGTGGTGCACCACGGGGCGCTCTGCAGCCAGACGCTCAGCCAGGCGGCGGGCCTGTTCGTGGCCAGTGGCGTTGAGGGGTACGTCCACATGGCCCTGAAAACGCAGCTCGCGGTTCCAGTCGGTCTCGCCGTGGCGGATCAGGATCAATTCAGTCATGCGTGCCATTATCGAATGTACACACATTAATGCAAGCAATTTTGGCCTCTAGCGCTTATCCAGCAAGCGCTAGTAGCTATTATTTTTATAACAAGCACCGCAATCACAGAAGCCATTGGCAGCCAGCCACAGCTACCGCATGGGCACGATCAGCACCTTGCGCCGGGGCTGGCAGCCAGGGCCTTCATAGGCAGCGCTGTCGCGCTCCCAGCCGTGGCCGGGCGAGGTTTGTGCACACACGCGCTGGCCATCGACCAAGCTGCGCCAGTAAAACCAGGGCGCGGGGGCGGCCTGCACCAGCAGCGGGTCCAGCAGGACCAGCGCGAACAAAAAGCGGGGGGCGAAAGGCATGGGCAAACAAAGCATCCAGCGACTGCACCCCATGCTACTGAGCCTGCGCAGGGCCGATGCCCTGAAAAGCGGCGGAATCGTTGGTCAGGGCTTGTCCGCTGTGACGATCCAGCCTTCGAGCGGGTCCAGCCCTGGGGGCAGGCCATAGAGCGCATCGCCCTCGGCATGGCGCTGCTCGGCCCAGGCGGCCTGCAGCAGGCACAGCACGGCGTCCAGGCTGTCGCCGCTAGCGTCATCCACCAGGGTGTCGCGCTGGGCGTGGCTGAGCTTGAGGCGCAGGCCCAGGCGGGTCTGGCCCAGCTCCAGCGCGTTGACCAGGTCTTTGCGGGCGATGAGGCGGTCGGGGGTCTGCTTGGCGCGGTCGTCGCTTTTGTAGCTGCGGCGCTGCAGTACCTCGCGCGCCAGCAGGCCGGGGTAGGCCTCCAGCGCCACGCGGTGGGGGTCGCCAGTGTGCAGGCCGGGCAGATGCACACCCGCATCCAGCAGCAGAGGCAGGCCCGCGTGCAACATGTAGGCCACGGGCGGATTCACCCATTTCATCGAGGGGCTGGAGCCTGCGGGCCCGTCGGTGGCGCGGTGGGCAAACTTGCCGCCCACGGGGCGGGCATCGCAGAACGCCGCAAACTGCGCGCGGATCTGCCCGCGGCTGAGGCTGCGGTAGTGCAGCATGCAGGCATGCCAGTCGGTGGGCCAGCCCAGCGCCTGCACCAGCTCGCGCGGCAGGCCAAAGGGCAGGTCGAACCCGCCCACCCAGTCGCCGGGCTGGGCCAGCCACTGGCCGAACGCGGCCAGGGTGTCGAACGGCTGCAGCGCGGTGAGCGACACGCGCGCGCCCTGGCGCTGGCCCAGCGCCAGCACGATGGGTTTGCGCCGCGTGGGGCTGCTGGAGAAGTCGCAGCCCAGCAGCAGGGTTTGTGGTGCGGCGGCCGTCATCCCAGTGCCAACGCCGTGACACCGGCCGCAATACACAGCGCGCCAAAAATGCGCGCCACGCGGTCACCCTCGCCCAGCAGGTGCCCGCCAATCAGCGCTGCAAACAGCATGGACACCTCGCGCGCTGGGGCCACGTGCGACAGGGGCGCCTGCTGCATGGCGTACAGCACCAGCACATAGGCCACTGGGCTCACTACCGCCACCAGCAGCGCAAAACGCCACTGCGCCAGCCAGAGCGTGCGGGCCGTGGGCAGGTCGCGCAGCACCACGGGCGCGAGCAGGCCCACACGCACAAAGTTGCCCATGTAGTCCACCAGAATGGGCGACATCAGCAGAAACTTGACCGCATAGCCGTCGACCACCGTGTAGCCGGCAATGAAGGCCCCCGTGAGCAGGCCGTACAGCATGCCCTTGTGCACCCGCGCCCGCGCGGCAGGGTCATGAGCGGCGCGCAGCAGGCCCGGGCCGCCCGCGATCAGAAACACGCCCCCCACCACGCCCACGATGCCCAAGGCTCCCAGCGCCGAGATCTGCTCGCCCAGCAGCGTGATGGCCACCAGCGACGACAAGAGCGGCCCCGAGCCGCGCGCCAGCGGATAGACCACGGTGAGGTCCGCCACACGGTAGCCGCGCAGCAGGATGACGAAATACGCCACATGCAGCAGCCCGCTGGCGGCGACAAAACCCCACTCCACCGCGCCCCACTGCGGCACCGCATCGCGCCCCAGCCACCAGCCCAGCGGCGCCCAGACGACCATCATGATCACCGAGGTGAAGAACGCGAACCGCGAGTCCCCCCCGGCCTTCTTGGCCACGATGTTCCAGCACGCGTGGATGAGGCCAGCGAGGATGATGAGGGCGAAGGCGGTGAAGGTCACGGGCGGGAAAAAGAACGGCCTGAACAGAAAAGCCGCAGCGCCTTCTGGGCGGCTGCGGCTGCAAAACGTGATTGCTGGCTGCGAAGAAAAGTGGGGCGATTTGCGTAGCGAGCCAGCCTAGTCTGGGTCGATGCGCGCAGCCGTACTCTCGTACGGCGAGCACAGCAGGCCCGGAATCGGCTGGCGCAGTAGCAAAGCGCCCCGCTTTTCAGGCTCGGCCGATGATGGAGGCCGTGGCCATCAACTCTTCGAGCAACGCAAACGACACCTTGCCCGACACCGCATACGGGTCCAGTTCGGGCTTCTCTGAATACTTGAGCAGGATCGAGTGGTTGATCTTGGACAGGTTGACCTGCCCCATGGTCCAGCCACCAAAGCGGCGCTCGGCAATTTCTTCGTAGTGCAGCAGTTCCACGTTCTTGTGGCGCGGGTCCTTCTGGATGTGGCCATACAGCTCGCTCACCGCAGAGCGCCCGCCCTCGATGGCTTGCAGAAACACGCCGCCGCCGTAGCACAGCACGCCGGTGATGCCGGAGCCTGGGTTGTGCTGGCGCGACTGCGTCAGGATGGCTTCGATGGCGGCGGGCGAGGTATCGACCGCGCGACTGGCGTAAAGCAGGCGTACCAGCATGGTCAGTTCTTTCCAGGAATGAGGGACAAAAATTCACGACGCAGAGCGCTGTCCTTGAGGAACACGCCGCGCATGACCGAGTTGATCATCCGGCTGTCGTTGTCCCGCACACCGCGCCAGGACATGCAGAAGTGGCTGGCTTCCATGACGATGGCCAGGCCGTCGGGCTGGGTCTTTTCCATGATCAAGTCGGCCAGTTGCACCACGGCTTCTTCCTGGATCTGGGGGCGGCCCATGATCCAGTCCACCAGGCGTGCGTATTTGCTCAGGCCGATCACGTTGGTGTGCTCGTTGGGCATCACGCCGATCCAGATCTTGCCGATGACGGGGCAGAAGTGGTGGCTGCAGGCGCTGCGCACGGTGAGCGGGCCCACGATCATCAGTTCGTTGAGGTGCTCGGCGTTGGGGAACTCGGTGATGGGCGGCTGCGCCACGTAGCGGCCCTTGAACACCTCGTTGAGGTACATCTTGGCCACGCGGCGCGCGGTGTTGTTGGTGTTGTGGTCGCCCTGGGTGTTGATCACCAGGCTGTCGAGCACGCCCTGCATCTTGACTTCGACCTCGTCGAGCAGCTTTTCCAGCTCGCCGGGCTCGATGAATTCGGCAATGTTGTCATTGGCGTGAAAGCGCTTGCGGGCGGCGGCAAGGCGTTCGCGAATCTTCACGGAGACAGGCGTGCCTTCATCATCCGGCGGGGTGGGCGTCATATCGGCGGCGGGTTGGCTGGACATGGCCAGAATCGTAACAGCGAACGCTGGCGCATGGATTTCAAGGGTTTTAGGCATCCAGCGCTTGATGGACAAGCGCAAAAAGCTATCAAAACAATAGCACAATGCCTTGCAGGATTCCGTCGTTCATGCCACCTGCCCACGGCCCAGGCGCAGGCAAATGGCGCGTGCGGGGCGCGCAGCGCCCTATGGTGGCCTGCTCAATACCTGTTTCCGGTAACCCACAACGCCAGCCGCATGAGGCCAAAGGCAACGCGGTCGAGCACGCGCTGGCGCAGGGGGCGGCCTGCGTACCGGGCCGGGTCCATGCGCCGGCCAGCATGCTGCATGGCATGCACCAGGCGCTGGCGCAGGTCGGTGGCAAAGGCGGCGTCTTCCACCACCACGTTGGCCTCGCGCGCCAGCAGCAGGCTCAGGGGGTCGAGGTTGGACGAGCCCACGGTAGCCCAGGGTTTGTCGCCCAGCGCGTCGATGACAGCCACCTTGGCGTGCAAAAAGCTGGGCGCGTATTCATGAATCTCCACCCCCGCCTCCAGCAGCGCGCCATACACCGGCCGCGCCGCGTGGTACTGCATGAAGTATTCATAACGCCCCTGCAGCAGCAGGCGCACGCGCACGCCCCGGCGCGCTGCCATCACCAGCGCACGGCGCAGCTTGCCGCCGGGCATGAAATACGCGTTGGCGATGATCACTTCGTGCCGCGCCGCGCCAATGGCCTTGCGGTAGGCCTTCTCGATGCGGCTGCGGTTGCGCACGTTGTCGCGCAGCACCAGCGCAGCCCGCATGGGCGGGCCTGCCTGGGCGACCCGGGCCGCGTGCTGGGCGGCGCTGGCCGCGCGCAGGGCCTGCAAGGCCTCAGGCAGGCGGCGCTGGCGCGCGTCGCGCACGGCCTGCATGCGCCACCACAGCTGGTCCATGGTCTCGCTGGCCGACGCCACCAGGCTGCCCGTGGCCAGCACCGCAAAGTCGAAACGCGGCGCATCCAGCGTGCCGTAGTTGGGGTCGTGAAAATCATCCAGCACGTTGATGCCGCCGCAAAACAGCATGCGCCCATCGACCACACACAGCTTGCGGTGCAGCCTGCGCCACCGGTGCGGCAGCAGCAACCCCAGCGGGCCGAGCGGCGAGTACACGCGGTATTGCACGCCGGCCGCCTGCAGGCGCTGCGCCCAGTCGTGCGGCAAGGCGCCGGTGCCCACGCCGTCCACCACCAGCTGGGTGCGCACGCCGCGCGCGGCAGCCCGCATCAGCGCCTCGGCCACTGCAGCGCCTGCACCAGTGAAGTCAAAAATGTAGGTCTCGAACTGGATGTCCGACAAGGCCGCATCCATGGCCTCGATCAAGGCAGGGAACAGCTCCTCGGCCCCCTGCAGCAGGCGCACCTGGTGGTCATCGGCAAACTCGAATCCACGCAGCGTGGCGGAAGACTTTCTTCTCATCTCTGCAGGCCGCCACCAACTCGCGGCGAAACTCGCGCGACCAAGGCGCGGGACACCAAGCAAGGGCCGCCCCGCAGCGTGGGTGTCGTCCCCCTCAGGGGGAAGGCGCCGGAGGCGACACAGGGGGGGAGCATCACAGCCTGAACTCGGCAATCAACGGCAAATGGTCGGACATGCGCCACCAGATGCGGCCCTTGGGCACGTGCAGGGACAGCGGCGTCAGGCCCCGCACATAGACATGGTCCAGTTGCGCCAGCGGCAGCCGAGCCGGGTAGGTGAAGGTGCGCGGTGCATCAAACTCGTACAGAAAATAGCCCGCGAGCATGCGCTTGATCTGCTGGCCCCAGTCGTTGAAGTCTCCGGCCACCACCAACGGGGCGCCACCGGGAACCTCGCGTTCGATAAAACGCTGCAAGCGTTCGATCTGGCGAATGCGGCTGCCAGGGATGAGCCCCAGGTGCACCACGATCACATGCACGCGGCGGCCATGGGCATCCACCTCCACATGCAGCAGCCCCCGCTGCTCGAAGCGGTGGTCGGAAATGTCTTCGTGCTGGTGGCCGATCACGGGCCAGCGCGATAGCAGGGCATTCCCGTGCTCGCCGTGTTTGGTGATGGCGTTGGTGCGGTACACCGCCTCGTAGCCCTCGGGGGCCAGGAACTCGGCCTGGGGCAACTCGGGCCAGCGCTGGAAATACGCCTGTTCCCGCCGGTGAAGTTTGCGCACCTCCTGAAGGCAGACGATGTCGGCGTCGAGCTGCTCCACCGCCAGCCCCAGGTTGTGGATCTCCAGCCGGCGCGCCGGGCCGATGCCTTGTACGCCCTTGTGGATGTTGTAGGTGGCCACCCGCAGAATGTCGTCGTGTTCCATGAGCCTCATCGGAGTAGTTGAGCGCGCTTGCCAGTCCCCATGCCGGGCCTGCGATGGGGGATTGTGTCGCAAGCCGCGCACGCAGCGGGTTTGCCCGGCATTTGCGCCGTGCGGGTCGCCCTTACACTGGGGGCTTCCCCTATCCACGCCAGCAGCAGGGCCGGTACACACCACCGATGGCAACCGAGAAAGAACAATCCGCCCCACCCCAGGTGCTGGCCTTGATTGTTGACAGCAATGCCACATCACGCAGCATTCTGGTGGGGCAGCTGCGTGAGTACGGCGTGACCCGCATCGTGCAATGCAGCCGTGTGCAGGACGCACGCAACCGGCTGGAGCACACCGTGTTTGACTACGTGCTGTGCGAACAATACTTTGGCGAAGGCGGCTACTCGGGCCAGACCTTGCTGGACGATCTGCGGCGCGCACAGCTGCTGCCGTTTTCCACCGTGTTTTTCATGGTCACGGCCGAGGCGTCGTATGCCGCCGTGGCCGAGGCCGCCGAGTCGGCGCTGGACGGGTATCTGCTCAAGCCCTTCACCCCCAGCGCGCTGTTTGAGCGGCTGAGCTTGGCGCGCCTGCGCAAGATCCACCTCAAGCCTATTTTCGATGCCATCGAGGCCGAGGACTTCGAGCAGGCTGCAGCGCTGTGCGTGGAGCGTTTCGAAGCTCGCAAGCCCTACTGGCTGTACGCCGCCCGCATCGGGTCGGAGCTGCTGCTGCGCCTGGGCCGGCACGACGAGGCGCGTACCCTGTTCGAGGCCGTGATCGCGGCACGGGCCCTGCCCTGGGCCAAACTGGGCGTGGCACGTGCGCAGATCGAGTCGGGCCAGGCGGCGCGCGCCGTGACCACCTTGCAGGAGCTGATTGGCGAAGACGCCTCGTTTGCCGATGCCTACGACGTGCTGGGCCGTGCGCAGGTGGAGCTGGGCAATTTCTCGCAGGCCATCGAAACCTACCGCACGGCCAGCGGCCTGACCCCGGACTCGGTGGTGCGGCTGCAGAAGCTGGGGATGATGTCGTACTACATGGGCGACCGCGAAACCGCCACCAAGGTGCTGGCGCGGGCTGCCATCCTGGGCATCGACTCCAAGCTGTTTGACTTCCAGTCGCTGGTGCTGCTCACGTTCTCGTACTTTGCCGAGAACGACCGCAAGGGCATCGAACGCTGCATGGCCGACTTTGGCCGCATTCTGGAGCGCCACCAGGGCAGCGCCCGCGTGCAGCGTTTTGCCGAGGTGGCCCGCACGCTGCAGCTCATCCAGCAGCGGCAGTTCTCGCAAGCAGTGGAGTCGGTGCGCAGCATGGCACGCGAGATCACGGCCAGCAGCTTTGATTTCGAGGCCGCTTGCAACCTGGGCAGCCTGCTGGCGGTGCTGGCCGTCACGTCGATTGATCTGGCCGACGGCGAAGGCTGGGTGCGTGCGCTGGGCATGCGCTATGCCAACACGCGCGGCCTGACCGAGCTTCTGGCCAACGCCTGCAACCTGCACACGCCGTATGGCGACCTGGTGCGCGAATGCCTGGTCCACATCAACAAAACCGCCGAGGCCGCCATCGCGCAAAGCCTGCACGGAGACCCGACCGGTGCCGTCCATCATCTGCTGGCAGAGGCCGAGCGAACGCTCAACTCCAAGCTGGTGGACATGTCCCAGCAGGTGCTGCTGCGCCACCGGGCACGCATGGCCTCGCCCGAGCCATTGCAGGAGGCCATTGACGCGCTGCGCGCCCGCGTGGGCTCCACCCCGGCACGGGCTATCCTGGGGCAGGACAGCGAGCGGCACCCAGGGGGCGTGGCCATCCGCTCGCGCAACGCCGCCGAGCCAGCTTCAGCGGCCCGGCCGCCGCTGGGCGACGATCCCAGGGCTCCTGCCAGCGCTGCCAGCGCTGCGCCAGACAATCCAGCGGACAAGCTTCGGCTGCGGCCACCAGGGTAGGCCCCCGGTCGCTGGCCCTGCGCCTGCCAGGATCAGTACACGGCCACCGATCGTGCATTGCTGGAGGGAGCCAGGCTCACCGGCCTGCCGTAGCGTGCCGCCAGGTCCCGCGTGGCCGCCACCAGAACGCTGGTGTCCACCCCCACAGCGACGAAGACGGCGCCCAGCTCCAGATAGCGGCGTGCCAGCTTCTCGTCGGCCATCAGAATGCCCGGGGCCTTACCCGCTGCCAGCACGCGGCGTATTCCGTCTTCGATCACGGCCTGCACATCAGGATGGCCTGGATTGCCAACGTGACCCATGCTGGCTGACAGATCCGCCGGGCCAAAGAAGACGCCATCCACCCCCGGCGTGGCAGCGATCGCATCCAGGTTCTGAATGGCCAGCGTGCTCTCGGCCTGCACCAGCAGACAGACCTGGGCATTGGCCTCCGTGAGGTAGCCCGGGTAGCGCATCCACTGCGAGGCACGCGCCAGGCCTGCACCCAGGCCACGGATGCCACCTTGCCCGTCGTCTTGCGGGTAGCGCATGGCGCGCACCAGTTGCGCGGCCTGTTCGGGGGTATCCACCATGGGCACCAGAAGCGTCTGCGCACCAATGTCCAGGTACTGCTTGATCAACGCCGCGTCGCCCACGGGCACGCGCGCCACCGGGTGGGGCCCGGTGCCCAACAGGGCACGCGCGCTGGCAATACCTTGCAATTGGGCAAGCATGAGCGGCACATCGTTGGGGGCATGTTCGCCATCGAGCAGCAACCAGTCAAAACCGGCACCCGCCACCAGCTCGGCCGCATAACCATGGGCCAGGCCAAACCACAGACCGATCTGCGGCGTGTGCGCAGCCAGGGCTGCCTTGAAGGTGTTCACAGGGGTGTGCATACCCAAGCCCTCAAACAAAGCGAAAGGCGATATTGCCCAGCGGCCCGTAGTCCGCATGGAAGGTGTCGCCCGCTGCGGCGGCCACGGGGCGCGTGAAGGAGCCACCCAGCACCACCTCCCCCGCCGCCAGGCCTTCTCCATACGGGGCGAGCTTGTTGACCAACCACGCCACGCCCGTGGCCGGGTGGTTGAGCACGGCAGCCGCCAGCCCGGACTCTTCGATCACGCCGTTCTTGTAGAGCAGTGCGCCACACCAGCGCAGGTCCACCGCATCGGGGCGCACCGGGCGTCCGCCGGTGATGATGCCGGCGTTGGCGGCGTTGTCGGAGATGGTGTCGAACACCTTGCGCATCACACCCGTGTGGCGGTCGTGCTGTTCGATGCGCGCGTCGATGATCTCGATGGCAGGCACCACGTACTCGGTGGCGGCCAGCACGTCGAAGATGTTTAGCGGAGGGCGCCCAGGTTCTCCACGCAGCGGCTTGTTGAGCACGAAGGCCAGCTCCACCTCCACGCGCGGCAGGATAAAGCGCTGCAGGGGTATGTCGCCACCTTCGGCAAAGAACATGTCGTCCAGCAACGTGCCGAAGTCAGGTTCGGTGATCTGGCTGGCGACCTGCATGGCGCGCGAGGTCAGCCCGATCTTGTGGCCGCGCACCGTGCGGCCCTCGGCGATCTTCATCGCCACCCAGGCCCGCGAGATGGCATAGCCGTCCTGCACCGTCATACCGGGGTAGCGCCTGGAGAAATGCTCTACCTGCACGCGGGTCTTCTCGGCCTGGTGCAGTTCACGGGCCAGTTGCTGGATCACTGCGTCGTCAAACATCTGTTGTTCTCTCTTCAGGGTTGTGCACCGTGGCAACCGCGCGAAGACCGGCGCGACCAAGGCCAGCGGCCGCCGCGCAAGGGCCGCCCCGCCGCGCTGGCGGCGTCCCCCTTGAGGGGGAAGGCGCGAAGCGACTCAGGGGGTGCATTCAAGACTCAGCGGTGAAGCCGATGGCCTTCACGATGGGGCCCCACTTCTCGCCATCGGCCTTGAGCAGCGCCGCCAGCTCGGCCGGCGTGGACGAGCGGGCCTCCAGCCCCATGGCAGCCAGCCCGGCGATCACCTCCTTGTCGGCCAGCGCGGCACGAATGGCGGTGTTGGCCTTCTGCACCAGATCCGCAGGTGCCTTGCCCGGCAGGAAGAAACCAAACCACTCGCCGTAGACCATGTCCTTGAAGCCCTGCTCCACCAGTGTGCTCACACCGGGCACGAACTTGTTGCGTGTGGCACCCGAAGTGGCCAACAGACGCACCTTGCCGCCCGCCAGGTGGGGCAAGAACTCGCCCACGGGGGCCGACACAGCGGCAATCTGGCCGCCCATCAAATCCAGAATGGCAGGCTGCGATCCGCGAAAGCCCACGTGCCTCATGTCCACCTTGCCGGCGCGGGCGATGAGTTCACCCACGAAGTGAGGGACCGAGCCTGGCGCAGGAGAGCCAAAATTAGCGCCGTTCGAGTTGGCCTTGCACCACTCCAGAAACTCCGGCAGGGTCTTTACCGACGCTGGCACCTGTGGCCCCACGGCAAATCCCATGTCGAACACCACGCCCAGCGAGACGGGAGTGACATCGACCGCCGGGTCGTAGGGCAGCTTTTTGTAGGTGTGGGGGTAGATGCCCAACATGGACATGGGGGTGACCAGCAGCGTGGCACCGTCTGCCGGAGCCGCCTTGAGGGTCGCAATGGCGATCTGCCCGCCTGCCCCGGTCTTGTTCTCCACCACAGCCGACTTGGCGTAGGCCGGTGCCAGCTGGGTGGCCACACGGCGGGCCAGGGTGTCTACCGTGCCGCCAGCGGCAAAACCGGCCAGTATCTTGACGGTGTCGATGGACTGCGCACGGCCCATCAGCGGCAAAGACCCAGCTGCACCCGCCAGTGCAAATTGCAAAACATTGCGGCGCGGAGCGGAAAAGGAAGGTTTCATGGTTTGTCTCCAGGTTGTTGTGGCGTGATCACGGGGGAAGCAAAAGCAAAGGCGGAGCACTAGGGCGATGGGGTCTGGCCTCTTGCCGCCTGCCGGTAGTTCGCTTTCAAGGGGTCGGGCACCCGTTCGTCAAATCCAAAGGCGACGCGCCGCACTTCGGGGCTATCGGTGGGCTGGTGGCCTACGCCCAGGGCTGACGCGCGCGGCGCCGGGATGGCAACCACCGTGCCTGCCAGGCGCCCCAGGCCTGTGATCTCGCACTCCACCAGGTCGCCCGGGTCTACCGAGCGCGAATGACAAGGCGTCCCCATCAGGATCACGTCGCCCGGCACCAGGGTGATGTGGCGTGCGATATCGGCCACCACGTAGTGCGGGCCCCAGATGGTCTCGTCGCCGATGTGCGCCTCCTGCACCACCAGACCGTTGCGATAGGTGCGCAGCGTCTGTTCGAAAATGTTCACGCCGCGCACAATGCCGGGGCCGATGGGCAGCAGCGTGTCCGCGCCTTTGACACGCAGCATGCTGCCCTGGTCGGTGTCGCGGTAGTTCTGCAGGCCCATGTCCAGGGCAGAGCAAAAGCCTTCGATGTAGTCCCAGGCTTCATCGGGCAACACGTTGCGGCAGGTCTTGCCAATGACAATGGCGTATTCGCCTTCGTAGTTGAGGTACAGGCTGTCAGCGGGCTTGTGGATCTCGCAGCCATGGCCGTTGACCGAAGTCGGCGGCTTGGTGAAATAGGTGGGCGTCTCGGTCGGCCTGGGCTGGTTGCGCGTCTCGAAGCTGCGCGAGCTGTACGAGATGTGCACGGCGATGATCTTGCTGGGCGACACCGGTGGCAGGTGCTGCACGGTCGCCAAGTCCACCACGCGGCCATCGTCCAGGCGCAATTGCCCTTGTTGTGCGCCCTCTTCCACAATGCTGCCCCAGCAGGCACTGCCACCCACCAGAACGCGGCGGCGCTCCATGCGCGGTCCACGCATCACGGCGGGCAGTTCTTTCAGCGGGAATTCGAAATTCATGCCGCCACCTCTTGCATATCGAACCACATATGCACATTGCCGGTGCCGCGCGCGTTCTCGTAAGCGGACAGCGTCTCACCCCGCGCGCGGCAGTCCGCGCCCCCCATGGCACCCACCATCTGCAGGTAGTGGGCGCCAAAGGCCTCCCAGGGGAGCTTTCGGTATTCGCCTTGCCAACGGTCGAGCACAGTGCCATGGCGGCCCTGCTGCAGCAGCTCGATCGCACCCTTGTCACTCGCGATGTTCTCTGGGCGCGAGACATTGCTCTCATGGAAGATACGCGGGTGGTTGGGCTTCCAGTCGATGGGGTTGAACTTGTGGCTGAGCGCCCCGGAGGCAAGCAGCGCCACACGCAGGTTGCTGCGGCGCACGGCCTCGCCAATGGCCTCTCCCGATTTCACGAAATGCGTCCAGTCGCAGTTCTGGCATGAACTCACGGTGACAACCGGCGTGTCGCTGTGCTCCAACCGCAGGTGCTTGACCAGGTTGATGGTGGCGTACTGTCGGCCCAGTTCGGGATGGTTGATGACGCGGTTGTAGCCCCCCAGTTCGCGCGAGACGGTCTCGATCTCCAGCGCCAATCCTGGATGGCCCCGGTAGTTGTAGGGCACGCCGTGCAGATACCAGGGCATCTCATCCGAGATGTAGTTGCCCTGATAGCGTGAGGCCCCATCCACCAGGTGGTAGCCCGTGGTAAACCAGTGTGAATCGAAGATGACGACCACGTCAGGCCGGGCTTCGGCGAGCTTGGCGCGCAGCCGGGCATAGCCGGGGATAAGGTCCGAGTCGGCCCCCGCGCCCTGCAGCACGCGAAACTCTTCGCATTGCATCAGGCCGGGATGGTGCGAGACGATGGCTGCGCCAACAATGCTTCCCATGGTGGTGTTCTCCTGCATGTGATTGGGGTGGGGTCAGCGATGGCTGAAACTTGCGCGGAACGGCTTTTTGGGCAGCACCACATCCTTGACATCGCAGAAGAACTCGAAGCTCCAGTCCCCACCCTCGCGGCCCACACCGCTGCGCTTGATGCCACCAAACGGCGCAGCCAGGTCGCGGATGCCAAAGCTGTTGACCCAGATGAAGCCGGTGCGCACCTGCTGCGCCACGGCGCTCGCATGCTCCACCTCGCCGTAGCAGACGCCACCCAGGCCGTAGTCCGTGCCGTTGGCCAGGGCGATAGCGTCTTCGTCGCTGTCAAAGACCTGCAGGGTGAGTACAGGTCCGAAGACCTCGTTCTGCACGATCTCGCTGTCCTGGCGCACCCCAGCCAGCAGCGTGGGCTGGTAATACTGCGCACCGAAGGAATGGTGCGCGCCACCCCAGAGCAGCGTGGCGCCATCGGCCACGGCGCGCTGCACAAAACCGTGCACGCGCTCGACCTGGCGCGGGTGAATGATCGGCCCGACCTCGGTGGCCTCCTCGCGCGGGTCGCCCACGGTGAGCTTTTCCACATGGCCGCGCAAGGCAGCTACGAAGGCGTCGCGCACCTTGCGGTGCACCAGGAGGCGCGTGCCTGCCAGGCACACCTGGCCAGCGTTGCGGTACATCAGTGCGCCGGTGGCAGCGGCATTGTCGATGTCAGCGTCCTCCAGCACGATGAAGGCCGACTTGCCTCCCAGCTCCAGGCTGCAGGGCACGAGGTTGGCGCCGGCGGACTGGGCAATCCACTTGGCCGTGGGGACCGATCCGGTGAACGAGATACGCGCCAGGCGCGGGTCGCTGACCAGGCGCGCGCCGGTGCTGGCGCCCCCGCCCTGCACGATGTTGAAAACACCAGGCGGCAGGCCGGCGGCGTGCGCACAGTCGGCCAGCAGACTGCTGGTCAGCGGTGCCCATTCCGGTGGCTTGACGACCACACAGTTACCCGCAGCCAGCGCAGGTCCTAGCTTCCAGGTGGCCAACATCAGCGGCGCATTCCAGGGCGTGATGATGGCCACCACACCGGCCGGATCGTGGCGCACGAGGTGGGTGGCCTGCTCGGTCTCGATGGGGCGGTCCTGCAGCGTGAGCGCATGCTCGGCGAACCAGCTGATGTTGAGCATGGCGCGCGGCACCACGCCGTGCTTCATGCGCGAGAGCAGCACGCCAGCGTCGTTGGATTCGAGCGTGCAGAAGGCCTCGGCGCGTTTTCCAATCTCGGCTGCGAAACGATCCAGGTAGGGTTTGCGCTCCGCCGCCGTGAGCGCGCTCCAGGCGGGGAAAGCGCGCGCCGCAGCGGTGACGGCGGCGTCCACATGGGCGGGCGATCCTTCGCTGATGGAGCCCAGCAGCGCCTGGTCGATGGGCGAGTGCAGATCGAAGCGCATCTCGGACGCAACGCGCCGGCCGTCGATGTAGTGGTGGGGCGACACCGCGATGCCGGCGACATTCAGCATGTCATTGCTCAAGGGAGTTCTCCAGTCAGACAACAGAGCAGGGCAACCTTGCCCGATCCGTCGCGAAGTATCTGCAGCGCCCTTCTTGACCACAATCAATGCTTCATGACGGATTGTGAAGATGCTCTAATGAATGACATGATCCCAGCGATTCAACCGCAACAGCCATGTCTCTGCCCCATTTCACGCCACGCCAGCTCGAAGCCTTTGTCAACGTGGCAGAACTGCGCAGCTTCGCGGCCACCGCAGAGCGTTTGGCACTTACGCCGTCTGCTGTAAGCCAACTCGTGAGCGAGTTGGAAGACGCGCTCGGCTTCAAACTGTTTGAGCGCAGCACGCGCAGGGTTGACATCACCAGCGCGGGGCGGGAGTTTCTGGCCTCGGCAGAGTCGGTGCTCAAGCACCTGCGCATAGCGCAGTCGGCCGCCAGCGATGTCCGCAACCGCGCAGCGGGCATCGTGCGAATCGCAGCACCACTGGTCGTCGCCAGCGTGATCCTGCCCAAAGCCATCAAGGCCTATACACAAACCAGGCCCAAGGTGCACATCCGCATTCGCGACGTGCCGGTGGAAAAACTCGTCGATGCAGTCGCCAGCGGCGACGCCGATCTGGCCCTGGGTCCGGATCGCGCCTGTGGCGATGACATCGTGCGTACCCAGCTGTTCGAGAGCCCCTGGGTGTTGTGGTGTGCGCCCACCCATCCCCTGGCCCACAAACGCAACGTGACCTGGGCGCAGCTGCACGCCTACCCACTGGTGGCTGCCGGGCGGGATCACGAACGCAGCGTGGCGCAGATGCACACCGGGCTGCCCAGCGAGCAGCGTGTGACCCCCGTAGAGATCGTGGACAACATCTCCACCGCCATGGGCCTGGCTGCCGCCGATGTGGCCGCTACGCTGGCGCCCGACTATGTGGGTGCACTGGCCAAGCCACTCGGACTGGTGCGCCGCCGCATCCTGTCGCCCGAAGTCATGCGCTACGTGTGCCTCTACAGCCCCGCACGGCGGGCCACCTCGCCTGCAGCGGAGGGCTTCGCAGACCACCTGATCCGCATCCTCGCCCAGCGCAAGTGAGCTGCCGGCGCCGCCGCGCGCAGTGCGGGGCGCGCACCAACGTCTGCCTACACAAAACGAGGAAGCAGTAAGCAGGCCTCAGCATTGGAGGCCGAGAAGCAGCGCTCGGCCGCGCGCTGCCACGGCAACCATTCGAAAGCATCGTGTTCACGAGGACTCAGTACCACGGGCGTAGCTGCTGGCACACACAAGCCAAACACCCGCTCGCGATTGCGCACGACCCCCGGGGCGTATCGGTGCAGCCATTGCGGCCAGATGTCGTAGACGTTCTCCAAGGCCCAGTCGGTCAGCAGGCAGCCGGGCGCCCGCGCGTCAATGCCGGTCTCCTCGGCCACTTCGCGGCGGGCGGTTTCTTCAAACGACTCATCAAGGCGGTCTTTGCTCCCGGTAACAGATTGCCAGTGCCCATCACCGCCCGTGCGGCGGATCAGCAGCACCTCCAGGGCGGGCGTGTGGATGACCACCAGCACCGACTCTGGAAGCTTGTAGGGCCGGTGCTGCGCTGTCGGCACCATGGGCGACACCTTCCCTCTTTACCCGGCCTTGGAACGCGGGGCTGAAGTGGTGGGAACGGGCGGCGGCAGCTCCTTGGCCTGCAGCGCCCTGACCTGCACCACCAACTGGTTGTGCGCGTCCAGGAAGGCAGCGGCAATGACCTTGCCCTCGTTGGTATTGCTCCAGCCCGCACCCGCTGCGCCCCCGAGCTTGCCGAACACGAGCCCGCCCACGCCCAGGTCAGTGGTGCGTGCAGACCCGGTGGCGGCGGCAACCTGCTCGGTGGTTTCGTTGTCGGACAGCAGCAGTGCCGTTTGCGCCTCTTTGAATTTGACTTGCTCCACCATGCCGGCCAGACCCGCGATGTCGCGCAGCACCGGAATCATGGCAATCACGCCCGCCAGGCCCCGTCCCGCGTCCTGCTCACTGAACGTGAGGCTGGGTGTGAGCGTGTACTGCGCCTCATAGCCCTTGCCCTTTGCCACGGTGGAGTTGTTCTTGCGCAGCACGCCGGAGTCCTTGAGATCCTGCTCCTGTATGGTTCCGCGCAGCCCGGCCGACCGGTCCACCACACGAAAGCAGCCACTTTGCTGGGCCAGCAGCTTGACCAGGGGCACGGGGGATGCCGGGAGGCTGTAGCCCGAACCCATGGTGTAGCCGCTGGGGTTTTCTGCCAGCGCCAGCGTGGCCACGGGCGCCTCGCAGCGCACCAGTTCGCGCGCAGCGTTGCTGGCCCCCGCCGGCCCTGCCGAGCCAGTGACCACAGAACCGCCCTGGCCCAGTTCGGTCTTCTTTTCACCGCAACCTGCCAGGGCCAGTAGCACGGCGCCCATCCACAAAGCCCGGGTCGTCATTGAACGCATGGAAAGTGTCCTTTCAGTGCCAGCGCCACATCGCCGAGGGCGCGGGCTGGCCAAGAAAAAAGCGGCGCAGGCTGCCAAGCCCTTGCCGCTTTGTCGTGCGATGCCACGAGAGTGGATCCGCGCCGGGTTCGGGGAAAGCCCCGGATCAGGCTGCCTTGACAGCGTCGATGTTGCGCAGGCGGATGTGCAGCTCGCGCAACTGCTTTTCGTCCACGGGCGAAGGCGCCTGCGTGAGCAGGTCCTGGGCGCGCTGGGTCTTGGGGAAAGCGATCACGTCACGGATCGATTCCGCACCGGTCATCAGCGTGATAAGGCGGTCCAGACCGAAGGCCAGGCCACCGTGTGGGGGCGCGCCGTACTGCAGGGCATCCAGCAGGTAGCCGAACTTGGCCTGTGCGTCTTCGGGTGTGATCTTGAGCGCATCGAACACCTTCTTCTGCACATCGGCGCGATGGATACGCACCGAGCCACCGCCCAGCTCCCAGCCGTTGAGCACCATGTCGTAGGCCTTGGCGATGCACTTGCCGGGATCAGTGGCCATGAACTCTTCATGGCCGTCCTTGGGGCTGGTGAAGGGGTGGTGCACGGCCGTCCAACGGTCTTCTTCCTCGTCGTGCTCGAACATGGGAAAGTCCACCACCCACAGCGGCGCCCAGCGGTTTTCAAAGAGACCGCTCTTCTTGCCGAACTCGCTGTGGCCGATCTTCAGTCGCAGCGCGCCGATGGAATCGTTGACGATCTTTTCCTTGTCGGCACCGAAGAACAGCAGGTCACCGTCCTGCGCACCCGTGCGCTTGAGGATTTCAGCGATGGCCGCGTCATGCAGGTTCTTCACGATGGGCGACTGCAGCCCTTCGCGGCCCTGGGCCACTTCGTTGACCTTGATCCAGGCCAGGCCCTTGGCGCCGTAGATCTTCACGAACTCGGTGTAGGCATCGATCTCACCGCGCGAGATCTGTGCGCCGCCGGGCACGCGCAGGGCAACCACACGGCCGCCCTTGGTGGTGGCGGGAGCAGAGAAGACCTTGAAGTCCACGTCCTTCATCACTTCGGTCAGCTCGGTGAATTCGAGCTTTACGCGCAGGTCGGGCTTGTCCGAGCCAAAGCGGAAAGCCGCTTCCTGGTAAGTCATGATCGGGAATTCGCCCAGGTCCACGCCCAGTTGCTGCTGGAACACCTCGGTGATCATGCGCTGGAAGATCGCACGGATTTCTTCTTCGCCCAGGAACGACGTCTCGCAGTCGATCTGCGTGAATTCGGGCTGGCGGTCGGCGCGCAGGTCTTCGTCGCGGAAGCACTTGGTGATCTGGTAGTAGCGGTCGTAGCCAGCCACCATCAGCATCTGCTTGTAGAGCTGGGGCGACTGGGGCAGCGCGAAGAACTGGCCGTCGTGCACGCGGCTGGGCACCAGGTAGTCGCGCGCGCCTTCGGGCGTGCTTTTGCCCAGCATGGGCGTTTCGATGTCGATGAAGCCTTCCTTGTCCAGGAAGTTGCGCACCTGGATGGAGGTCTTGTAGCGCAGCATCATGTTGCGCTGCATGTGCGGGCGGCGCAGGTCCATCACACGGTGCGTGAGGCGCGTGGTTTCCGACAGGTTCTCGTCGTCCATCTGGAACGGAGGCGTGACCGAGGGGTTGAGCACGTTCAGCTCATGGCACAGCACTTCGATCTGGCCGCTCTTGAGCTTGTCGTTGGTCGTGCCGTCAGGGCGGGGGCGCACCAGGCCCACCACCTGCACGCAGAACTCGTTGCGCACGTCTTCGGCGGTCTTGAACATCTCGGCACGGTCGGGGTCGCACACCACCTGCACGTAGCCTTCGCGGTCGCGCAGGTCGATGAAGATCACGCCGCCATGGTCACGACGACGGTTCACCCAGCCAGACAGGGTAACGGTTTGGCCCATCAGGGCTTCGGTCACAAGACCGCAATAGTGGGAACGCATGGCCATGGCAGAAACTTCCGGCGCCCAAGGGGCGCGTTAAAGGGATTTACTTACTGTGGGAAACAAGCGTGGGGTCAGCCGGAGCGACCACGCCCATCGAAACAATGTATTTGAGGGCGGCGTCCACGCTCATGTCGAGCTCGACGCAGTCGCTCTTGCGCAGCATCACAAAATACCCGCCGGTGGGGTTAGGCGTGGTGGGCACATACACGCTCACGAATTCATCGCGCAGGTATGCCGCCACCTCGCCATTGGGCGCGCCAGTGACGAAGGCCACGGTCCAGACGCCCTCGCGCGGCCACTGCACCAGCACGGCCTTGCGAAAGGCATTGCCGCTTTCGGAAAAAAGCGTGTCGGACACCTGCTTGACGCTGGAATAGATCGAACGCACCACCGGGATGCGGTGCACCACCGCATCACCCCACTGCACGAGCTTGCGGCCCGCGAAGTTGCTGGCGACGGCACCGACCACCAACAGGATCAGCAGCGTGAGAACCACTCCAAAGCCCGGGACGTGAAAGCCCAGCAGCTTGTCGGGATGCCATGCAACAGGCAGGATTTGGAGGGTCTGGTCCAGCGTGCTCACGATCCAGTTGAGCACCCAGGCCGTGATAACCCCCGGCACGATCACCAGAAGGCCGGTCAACAGCCACTTGCGCAAGGCAGCCATGAGAGTCACTCAGCTCGCAGAGGAGGTGGAAGTGGTAGAACTGCCACCAGCGCTTGATGCTGCTGCACCAGATGCTTCTTTTTTAGGAGCATCACCAGTACTTGCCGGCGCCGCGGTCTCGGTTTTCGGTTCCGTCTTGCTGTCCGTCGCAGGGGCAGAACTGCCACCGCTGCCACCGCGAAAATCGGTCACATACCAGCCCGAGCCCTTGAGCTGGAAGCCGGCCGCTGTGACCTGCTTGGAAAATGCTTCCGCGCCGCAGGCGGGGCACACCGTGAGGGGCGCATCAGAGATTTTTTGCAGCACATCCTTGGCATGGCCGCAGGAGCCGCATTTGTAGGCGTAAATAGGCATGTCAGTGTGTTGAGGGAAAGTGGGAGGGTAGGGACAGCCCATTACTGGACCATCCCCCCCTAAGAACCGTGCGTGCGACTTTCACCGCACACGGCTCAAGCACAACTTAGTACAGCAATAAGCAAAACACGCGATTTTACTCTACGCGCCTTTCTTATCCTGGACCCTAAGCCTTGTTGAGGCCGGCTTCGCGACCGGCAACCCAAGGGCATGCAGCCTCTGATGGCACACCGGGTGCAGGAGCACCCGGTTAGACATAGCGTCCGACCCGCCATTCACCTTGTAAACAATGTGATGATCGTGCCAACCGCCCTCATGATCGAGCAGTTCCGTGCAGAGTGCACAGCGCCCGTCCTGGGAGATATACAGCATTGACGCTTCGTAACGATGGCGCAGGCTCTTTGCCGTGCGTTTCGTCCGCAACGTCTCTCCATACTCCTCCCAGACAGGATCAAAGGGGTTGTAGTCTCCTTTGATCTTTTCATGCCTTTCAATCACTGTGTCGCTTAATCGCGCCAACCGTTTCATGATCGGTTCGTCTTCTGTACCTACTTTGGCTGCGAACTCTGTCCTTTCACCAATGACCTTCCAGTAACGTTGGGTGCACCAGCTTGGGGACTTCTTCGGATGTCGCCTCCTCGCCCAGCGGACAAGCCGCCAGTAGATGAGGTAGTCCAGCCGACTGAACGTCTCTTTCGCGACCACCGGTTGGTGATACCTAGCCCAGCCCCGAAGGATTGGGTTCAGTTGCGCAATGAGATCCTCCTGTTTCGTCGATAGATGCGTCCGTACGATTTCCGATACCTTTCGGTAAAACGCTTTCACGTTTTTCTTGCTAGGCTTGATTAGCAACTTTCCACGGTATTTGCGGAAGTTCCATCCAAGGAAATCGAAGCCTCGGTCAATGTGCGTGACGCAGGTCTTTTCCAGCGATAGTCGCAATCCTCGTTTTGCAAGGAAGGCTTCTACCCATGGTCGAACTTCAATCTCTAACAGCTCTCGTGAGCTCCCAGTGATGACGAAGTCGTCCGCGAAGCGGACCACATTTACTTTGGCTCTACGGGCTTTCACGACACCCAGCCGCGCCTTTAAGTGCGCGGTGAGATCCGTTTCCAACCCATTCAGAACGCAGTTCGCCAGGGTTGGCGAAATGACACCACCTTGCGGTGTTCCCTCATCTGTCGGCGAGAAGCGACCCTGATGGACCACTCCGGCTTTCAACCATTTCCGCAGCACTGCCCTGTTTGTGAGAACACGATCGAGCATCCAGTCATGATTGATATGGTCGAAGAACCCCTGAATGTCGGCTTCCAATACCCATTTGGCCGAGGCCTTCTGAGACAAGGAAACGAACAACTGGCTCATGGCATCGTGCGTTGAGCGCCCAGTCCGAAAGCCGTAGCTGTTCGGGTCGCTGGTGCTCTCTGACACTGGCTCCAATGCCAGTAGGTGCAACGCCTGCATAGCCCTGTCAAACATGGTCGGAATGCCAAGCGGCCTTTCCTTCCCGTTTGCTTTGGGAATGTAGACCCGCCGCAGGGGCAGCGGTTTGTACCCTCGAAGATTCTTCAACCGACCGATCGCCGCCCATTTGGAGGCAGGCGAATCCCAAAGTTCGCGATCGACGCCACTCGTTCGTTTGCCCTGGTTTTCGGTCACTCGTCTCACGGCCAGCGCTCTGGCCGAGAACGAGTGAGTTAGAGACCTTTGCAGCGCTTTCACGCGGCGCCAGTCTTTTTCTTGCGTAGCCTTCGCTAAACGGGTCTGCGTCGTCCGCACGTTCCGCGCTACTAGACCCCAATCGATGGAGTGCCAGTCTTGCGGTTCGCGTGGGGACGCAGACTCGTCGCGCGAAGCGACGTGTTTTCTCATGCTTTCCTCCAGGTTGAACCCCTGGAGACGCACACCTCCCCCGAAGGGGAATTGAGCATCCCTTCGGGGTCGGTTTGAACTTAGTCAGTCGTGTAACGACGATTGCACCACGCGGAAGTCAGCACGCTTTCGCGTCAGGGCACGGGCCCCTATGCCACCCATTACAGGTAACCATTCGCTTTCTCCGCTATCCCATACCCCCTCATCCAACAGGTCGTCTCGCGACTTCCCTGCCCTTGCGCAGAGCGCTTAGGCGGACAGTGGGGCTTACCACGTTCCCTGTCTTGCCGACGAATGACAACTTGCGTTGTTTACGTCTATCCGTTTAGGGCTCATCTCTCCAGGGGCTGCATGTATGACGACGAACACCTAGTTTTGACAGGTGATGCCAGCAGCGTACCGTTTGGTTACGGCCTATCAGCAGATTTGGCCGCTCAATTGTTACCCTGGTTCAAACGATGATTCACTTATGTTGCCCATGCGGAACTAGCCTAGCGTCCTATATCACCTCTGCTGGCGATGGTCCTGACGCCCCCCTCGCAGGGGACTCCAGCCGTGTTACGGGGACGCATTGTCGAGCGGGCTTCCTACGGAGACGTTACCGTCCCCGCATGCCACTCTAGGCTACTCATGGTCGTACAAGAGGTCACAGCACTTCGGACGAAGGTGTGACAAGGCAAAACAGAGCAGAGCACTCTGAGAGTCAGAGATGCGCAGCGCAATTTACAAGGTGACCAATCCGTGGACGGATTTGGTCATCCCATTGGCGAGTTCCGCTTGTGGCGGACTCGTCGGCAAGTTGCGCGAGCGCCACAGACGGCATCACTGCCGCGATGAAAGCAGGTTTAACCCTGCATTGCAGTCGGTTTTACCCGCTGCAGTTATCAAAACCGCAACTAGGTTGCGGTCTGTAGAGGACCGTTTTACCGGCTCTCAATCTCTAAATAAAAGCACCGTAAGTGCTTGATTTAATTGCTAATTATTTAGTGAGGCTAGCTACCTCTCTCAGAGCAACACGTTACGTGTCGCACCAAAACCCTCAATTATAGGCGGCATGCCCATCCTCAAGCCCCACGCACTGGGCATGGGGCGATGCAATCAGCTGGCGCTGCCCTCGTAGTGGGTGACGTGGCCTTTGTGGTCGTCGATCCACTGCGGCGCCAGCGAGCCCCCGATCATGCCGACCAATGCCGCCAGCACCCCAGCCAGTTGCTGCGGGAACGCTTCGGACAGCATGGGGCTGGCCACAAACAGCAGCCACACACCCAGGCCCATGGCCACAGCCAGGATGGCGCCCTGGGTGGTCGCGCGCTTCCAGTACAGGCCGAACACCAGGGGGACAAAAGCCCCCACCAGCGGTACCTGGTAAGCGCCCGACACCAGTTCATAGATCGACGTGCCCTGCATGGTGATCGCGTAAGTGAGCACGCAGGCGGTAAACACGAGCACCGAAATGCGCATGGCCTTCAGTGTCTGGGCATCGGTCATGCCAGGCCGCAGGTTGTGCAGGATGTTCTCCACAAAGGTGGTGGACGGTGCGAGCAACGTGGCAGAGGCGGTGGACATGATGGCCGAGAGCAGCGCGCCAAAGAAGGCGATCTGAAGAATCAGCGGCATGCGTTCCATCACCAGCGTGGGCAGCACTTTCTGGGGATCGTCCTTGAGCAGCGCCTGGGCGGTTTCGGGCATGACCAACACGGCGGCCGTAACGACAAACATGGGGATGAAGGCAAACAGCAGGTACAGCACCCCTCCGATGACCGGGCCGGTGCGCGCTGTCTCGGCGCTGTTGGACGACATCACGCGCTGAAAAACATCCTGCTGGGGTATGGAGCCCAGCATCATCGTGATCGCGGCGGCAAAGAAAAAGGTCCACTCCTTGAGCCCACCCGCGGGAAAGAACTGGAACTTGCCTTCACGCGCGGCATATTCCACGACCTTGCCCGCCCCTCCGGCCAGGTCCGCCGCGTACCAGGCGATGGCCAGCAGCCCCACGGCGATCACAATCATCTGGACAAAGTCGGTCATGGCCACCGACCACATGCCGCCATACAGGGTGTAGACCAGAACGATGACCGTACCGATGACCATGCCCATGGTGACGGACACATACCCCTGCGTCAGCAGGTTGAACACCAGCCCAAGAGCCGTGATCTGCGCAGCCACCCATCCCAGGTAGCTGAACATGATGATGGCTGAACAAGCCACTTCGATCACACGCCCGTAACGCTGGCGGTAGTAGTCACCCAGGGTGATGAGGTTCTTCTTATAAAGCTTGTAGGCAAAGAACAGCCCCACAAGAACCAGGCACATGGAGGCGCCAAATGGGTCCTCCACCACCGCACCCAGCCCACCATCCACAAACCGGGCTGACACGCCGAGAACGGTTTCCGATCCAAACCAGGTCGCAAAGGTCGTGGCTATCACCACAGCCAGGGGCAGGCTGCGGCCCGCCACCGCATAGTCGGCCGTGTTGTGCACGCGCGTGGCGGCATACAGGCCGATACCAATCGAGACCAGCAGGTACAGAACGATGAATGTGATCAGCATGGCGCCGCTCCGAAACTCCAAGGAAGGTTACAAAAAGCAGGTGTGCGCCCGGCGTGCCGTGGGCCGACACGCCGAGGCCCCTGCAGATCCAGGGGTGACCACTTTGCTACAAAATTCGTAACAAAAGTTGCAGCGGATTATGAAGGCAACTTTCGTGCCGTTCGCACCGTTTCAGAAAATCCGCATCCGCACAAACAACTGCATCGCCAGAAGGCCCAGCACAAAACCGACGCCGCCATAAATGATGGACTGGAGCAGCCGGTTGGTACGGTGCTGGACTTCCAGCAGTTCGCGCAAGGCTTGCTGCTGGTCGGCCGGGCGCTGCCGCAAGGCGTCGTGCAGCAGGCGCGGCAGCTCGGGAATCAGCTTGGCATAGTGGGGCGCCTCGGCCCGCAGCTCCCGCCACAGGCGCTGCGGCCCCATCTGCTCCAGCATCCACTTTTCCAGGAAGGGCTTGGCCGTGCTCCACAGGTCCAGCTCCGGGTCCAGCTCGCGGCCCAGGCCTTCGATATTGAGCAGGGTTTTTTGCAGCAGCACCAGCTGGGGCTGAATCTCGACGTGGAAGCGGCGCGAGGTCTGGAACAGGCGCATCAGCACCATGCCCAATGAGATCTCTTTGAGCGGGCGATCAAAGTACGGCTCGCACACGGCGCGGATGGCCGATTCGAGGTCGTTCACCCGCGTCTCGGGCGGCACCCAGCCACTTTCAATATGCAGCTCCGCCACGCGCTTGTAGTCGCGCCGGAAGAACGCCACGAAGTTCTGCGCCAGGTACTCCTTGTCAGACTCGGTGAGCGTGCCCACGATGCCGAAATCCAGCGAGATATAGCGCCCAAAGGTGGCCGGATCCAGGCTCACCTGGATGTTGCCGGGGTGCATGTCGGCATGAAAGAAGCCGTCACGGAACACCTGGGTGAAGAAGATGGTGACGCCGTCGCGCGCGAGTTTGGGGATGTCCACCCCGGCTTCCCGCAGGCGCTCGATCTGGCTGATGGGCACACCGTTCATGCGCTGCATCACCATGACCTCGGGGTGGCAGAAGTCCCAGAAAATCTCAGGGATCAGCACGAGGTCCAGCCCCTGCATGTTGCGGCGCAACTGCGCAGCGTTGGCGGCCTCCCGCACCAGATCCAGTTCGTCGTGCAGGTAGTTGTCGAACTCGGCCACCACCTCGCGGGGCTTGAGGCGCTTGCCGTCGGCCGACAGGCTCTCCACCCACCCGGCCATCATGCGCATGAGACTCAGGTCTTTCTCGATCACGGGCAACATGCCCGGGCGCAGCACCTTGACCGCCACCTCGCGCTCGATGCCATGGCGGTCCCGCAGCGTGGCGAAATGCACCTGCGCAATGGAGGCGCTGGCCACCGGCACGCGGTCAAAGAACGTGAAGACCTCATCCACCGGCCGCCGGAATGCCCGCTCGATCGTGGCGATGGCGATCTCCGGGGCGAAGGGCGGCACGCGGTCCTGCAGCCGGGCCAGCTCGTCGGCCACATCGGGCGGGAGCAGGTCGCGGCGTGTCGAAAGCACCTGACCAAACTTGACGAAGATGGGGCCCAGGCGCTCCAGCGCCAAGCGCAGCCGCTGGCCGCGCGGTGCATCCAGGTTGCGTCCGAACGACAGGACGCGCGATACCGATCGCAGCCAGGGCTTCTGGAAACTGTCCAGCACCATGGCGTCCAGGCCGTACCGGAACACCACCCACAGGATGGCGCCGCCCCTCAGGAACTGCTTCATGCGCCAGCCCGGTCGGAACCGCTGTTTGGCGCGGAAGGCGTGGAGGGTCCGGATGGCATGGGCGCGACGGCTGAAGACGTTGGTGCAACGCGCGTGCCCACGAACTGGCGCAGCGCTTGCGCAGCGCGGCTCGCCACCTGCGCCACAGTGTGGGCGGGAGCGTCACCGATCACACGCGCCAGGTCCTCCTCAACATCCCAGCGCACGTGATCGACCAGCCAGTTGATTTCGGCGGCCAGTTGCACATCGCCCTCGATGCGGATGGCGGGCTTGTCACCCCGCAGGGCCGTCTGGGCCAGCGCAAAGGGAGAGGTCTCGGTGACGTGAAGCTGCAAATCGGGCGCGGCAGTTTCGGGCGCCAGGTTGAACAGCCCAGCGGGCGTGATGACCAGGGCCATCGAATACGCACGCCACTGCACGCGGGCGATGCGGCCCTTCTGACGCACCAGGCGGTCCATGGCCTCTTTTTCCTGCATCAGTACATGGTTGAGGAACAGCACCATGCGCTGCTGCATCTCATGCACGAGCCACTGGGGGGGTTGGGGGCCGGCGGCCACCCGCTCAAAGAGGCCGTCCAGAAACGAAAAAGGGGACTGTGGTGTTGCCATAGTCCCCGATTATTCCCTGAACTGGGATAGCCCCACAGCGGGGCATTTCCTTTATTACTGCAGGGCCTGCACGCCGGCCACCAGCCAGCCGCTGCTGCCGGCCTTGGGCTTGGTCATGTTCCAGACCTCGCGGAAGGGGCTCGGGCCGGCTGAGGGCTCTTCGCGGATCATGCCGGAGAACTCGACGCTGGCCATGTAGCCGTCGCCCAGGTCTTCAATGCCCAGCAACTGGGCTTCGATCATGACCACATCGGTGTGGTTGGGCTGCATGCCACGGTGGTCTTCGCGCTCCGTGAGCTGGGTGCGAATCTCGCCGAGCATGCTGTCGGTCATCATGGAGCGCAGGGTGGCGATGTCCGAACGGTCCCAGGCCGCTTGCAAGGTGACGAAGTTGCGCTTGGCGGCAGACAGGAAGCCCTCGGTATCAAAGCCTTCAGGAATCCCCCAGTTCTGCGAGCCGGACAGGCCCGAGCCGATCACCACGCCCGAACCCGCACCGCCTTGTGCAGCGCGCGAGGCATCAAACGCCATGCTGCTGCGCTCCCAGGGGCGCGCCGAGGCGTCGTTGCCCACGTTGTTGGGGCTGTACTGCGGAGGCACCTGCGCTGCGGCGGGCGTGGCAGCACCCGCGCCCTGGAACGCGAACGGCGCACCACCGGCAGCAGCGCCACCGTTGCCACCGCCACTGCGTGCGCGCATCACCATCTTGAAGATGGCAAACGCGGCCACGGCCAGCAACGCAATCATCAGAATGTTGGCAAACCCTGCACCGAGCCCCAACGAGCTGGCCAGCCAGGCCAAGCCCAGGCCAGCGGCCAGGCCACCCAGCATCGCGCCCCAAGGCTTCTTGGCCGCTGCCGCAGCCGGAGCTGCACCCGCAGCAGGCGGCTTGGCAGCCGCCGCATTGGTCGCATTCTGGGCGGGCGCACCCGGCGCTGCCGACTCACGCTGCGTAACGTTGCTCGATTGCTGCCCCGTCGATTTACCACCGCCCAGTCGCCGGGCGTCGGCATCGGCGTGCGCAAACGCCAGCATCGCAACCAACACCACAGACCACAGTTTCATCATGACTTCTCCGTCTCCGTTAATGACTGAGCGAAACGCTCAGCACTTGATTCCAACATGCAAGGCCACAATGCCCCCAGTCATGTTGTGATAGTCCACATGCCCAAAGCCATTTTTTTGCATGAGGCTTTTGAGCTCTTCCTGCCCGGGGTGCATGCGGATGGACTCGGCCAGGTAGCGGTAGCTGGCGTCGTCGCCCGCCACCAGCTTGCCCAACTGGGGCAGCACCTTGAACGAATACCAGTCGTACACCTTTTCGAGTGGCTTTGCGACCTTTGAAAACTCCAGCACCAGCAGCTTGCCGCCGGGCTTGAGCACGCGGCACATTTCGGCAATCGCCTGGTCCTTGTGCGTCATGTTGCGCAGGCCAAAAGCAACGCTCACCACATCGAAATGTGCGTCGGGGAACGGCAGCTTCTCGGCATCGCAGACCAGTGTCGGCAACACCACACCCGCATCAATCAGGCGGTCGCGCCCCACGCGCAGCATGGCTTCGTTGATGTCGGTGTGCACCACACGGCCGGTGGCGCCCACCTTCTTGGAGAACGCCAGCGCCAGGTCGCCCGTGCCCCCTGCAATATCGAGCACCTGGCTGCCTTCGCTGAGGTTGGCCACCATCACGGTGTAGGCCTTCCAGGCACGGTGCAGGCCCGCCGACATGAGGTCGTTCATCACGTCGTACTTGGAGGCCACGGAGTCGAACACGCCGCGCACGCGGCGTGCTTTTTCCTGCTCGTCCACCGACTGAAAACCGAAATGCGTGGTGCTCATAAGATTCATGCTAGGCGCGTGAACGCCAGAGGTACAGCGACAACCCCGCACTGAAATGGGGCATCTGTCGCAATTTGGACAACGCTATTGAAAAGAAATCAGCCGCCAGCGCTTTTCTACATTGCACCAACAGCTATTATTTCAATAGCACCTTGACAGACAAGGGCTTCCGCCGTGTTCTGTGCTCCTCCAGAAATACGCCCGGCCCGCAGCCTCAATGGCTGCCACAGGCATGGCCACCGGCACCACCCTGAGGCGCCATCGGCGCATCGCGGTCCGCCCCCGCAGCGGCCAGCCGCTCGGTGTACTGGGTCCACAGCGCGTCTTGCTTGTCGCCCAGTTCGTAGAGGTAGTCCCAGGTGAAGATGCCGCTGTCATGCCCGTCAGAAAACGTGGGCTTGACCGCATAGTTACCCACGGGTTCCAGGTTGACCAGCGTGACCTCCCGCTTGCCCGTCTGCAGCACTTCCTGGCCTGGGCCATGGCCCTGCACTTCGGCCGACGGTGAATACACACGCATCAGCTCGAACGGAATGCGGAACGTGGCGCCATCGGAGAAGCCTACTTCGAGCACCCGCGATGCCTCATGCACCGTGATTGCCTGCGGCGTGGGCGCACCCGCTTTCAAACCTGCCATGGATTCACCTGTGAGAAAACTGTTGTCAGAAACGACCTCTGCGATTGTCCCACCCGCTCTGGGGCACACCGCAAACAGGGTTACCGGGTAGGCAACTGGGCCAGCCGCGATTGCAACTGCGCCTCCAGCGCGGGCAGCAGGGTCCGCACGCCGGCCTCTTGCGCCGCCGGGCTGGGCCGCTGCGCCGCCGCCCACACAGGCGATGGAAAGTGACTGTCCCAGTCAAACCGCGCAATCACATGCCAGTGCAGGTGCGGCACCATGTTGCCCAGCGCCGCGATGTTGACCTTGGTGGGCGACAGGTGCTGGCGCAGGGCCAGCTCCACCAGGGCCACTGCCTCCATGCAGTGCACACGATCAACGGCAGCCAGGTCCGAGAACTCGGCCACATGTGCATTCCACACCACGCGATAGAAGGCAGGAAACCCCGCCTCCTGCGCACGGATGACACGCAGGCGCTCACCACGCCACACCAATGCGCCACCGTCTTCAGCGCACAAGGGGCAGGCCATCAGACCAGCACCCGCTCGATGCCGCCGTTGTTGGCACGCTGTACGTAGTCGGGCATCCAGTTCTCGCCCAGAATCTCGCGCGCCATCTCGACCACGATGTAGTCGGCTTCGAGCAGGCCGTTGTTCAGATCGCCTTCGTAGCGGTTCAGGCCCTGCAGGCAGCTGGGGCAGCTGGTGAGGATCTTCACGTTGTCCTGCGCGCCGACAGCACCGCTGGCACGCAGCTGGGCTTCGCCCTTTTTGATCTCTTCTTCCTTGCGGAAGCGCACCTGCGTGGACACGTCGGGCCGGGTCACACCTAGCGTGCCCGATTCGCCGCAGCAACGCTCACTCTTCAAGACCTGCTCGCCCACCAGCGCCTTCACGGTCTTCATCGAGTCCTGCAGCTTCATGGGGTTGTGGCAAGGCTCGTGGTACAGATAGGCGCCCTTGCCTTGCAGCTGGATACCCTTTTCGAGCAGGTACTCGTGGATGTCGATGATGCGGCTGCCCGGGAAGATCTTGTCAAACTCGTAGCCCTGCAACTGGTCGTAGCAGGTGCCGCAGCTCACCACCACGGTCTTGATATCCAGGTAGTTGAGCGTGTTCGCCACGCGGTGGAAGAGCACGCGGTTGTCCGTGATCATCTTCTCGGCCTTGTCGAACTGACCCGAGCCGCGCTGCGGGTAGCCGCAGCACAGGTATCCGGGCGGCAGCACGGTCTGCACACCGGCGTGCCACAGCATGGCCTGCGTGGCCAGGCCCACTTGCGAGAACAGCCGCTCCGACCCGCAACCGGGGAAGTAGAACACCGCCTCCGTCTCGGCGGTGGTGGCCTGCGGGTTGCGGATGATCGGCACGTAGTCCTTGTCCTCGATGTCGAGCAGCGCGCGCGCCGTCTTCTTGGGCAGGCCGCCCGGCAGCTTCTTGTTGATGAAATGGATCACCTGCTCCTTGATCGGAGCGGTGCCCACCGTCGCAGGCGGCTTGGCCGTTTGCTTGCGGCCCACCTTGCGCAGCAGGTCCACGGCCAGGCGCTGAGCCTTGAAGCCCACATCCACCATGGCCGAACGCATGAACTTGATGGTGTCCGGGTTGGTGGCGTTGAGCATGGTCATCGCCAGCGCGTTGCCAGGCCGGAACGTCTTCTTGCCCATCTTGCGCAGCAGGTTGCGCATGTTCATGGTGACGTCGCCGAAGTCGATCTTCACCGGGCAGGGGCTTTCGCACTTGTGGCACACCGTGCAGTGGTCGGCCACGTCCTCGAACTCCTGCCAGTGCTTGATGCTCACGCCCCGGCGGGTCTGCTCTTCGTACAAAAACGCCTCGACCAGCAGCGAGGTGGCCAGGATCTTGTTGCGCGGGCTGTAGAGCAAATTGGCGCGTGGCACGTGCGTGGAACACACGGGCTTGCACTTGCCGCAGCGCAGGCAGTCCTTGACGCTGTCGGCAATCGCGCCGATGTCGCTCTGCTGCATGATCAGCGACTCGTGGCCCATCAGCCCGAAGCTGGGCGTGTAGGCATTCGTCAAATCGGCGTGCATCAACGCAGCGTTTGAAGCATTCGAAGCATTTTTGGCCTGCAGCGCTTGTCCATCAATCGCTGGCAGCTCCTGATTTCGGAGCAACTTACCCTTGTTGAAACGACCTTCCGGGTCCACCTTGCGCTTGTACTCGGCAAAGGGGCGCAGCTCTTCGTCGGTCAGAAACTCCAGCTTGGTGATGCCAATGCCGTGTTCGCCCGAGATCACGCCGTCCAGGCTGCGCGCCAGCACCATGATGCGCGCCACGGCCTCGTGCGCGGTCTGCAGCATCTCATAGTCGTCGCTGTTGACGGGCAGGTTAGTGTGCACATTGCCGTCGCCCGCATGCATGTGCAGCGCCACCCACACCCGGCCCTTGAGCACGCGCTTGTGGATGGCCACAGCCTCGTCCAGGATGGGCTTGAACGCCGCGCCGGTGAAGATGCCTTGCAGCGGCGCCCGCAGCTGGGTCTTCCAGCTGGCGCGCAGCGTGTGGTCCTGCAGCTGGGGGAACAGCGTTTCCACATCGTGCAGCCAGCCTTGCCACAGCGCGCGCACCTCTTCCACCAGGGCGATGGCCTGGGCTACGCGCTCCTGCAGCAGCTCGGGCGATGGGACTTCGTCGTCGGCGTCATGCTTGCCCAGGGGCAAGTTGCCGCGCTCGAAGAACTCGGTCAGCGCATCGCACAGCTTGATCTTGTTGCGCAGGCTCAGCTCGATGTTGATGCGCTCGATGCCGTCGGTGTACTCGGCCATGCGCGGCAGAGGGATCACCACGTCTTCGTTGATCTTGAAGGCGTTGGTGTGGCGGCTGATGGCCGCCGTCTTCTTGCGGTCGGCCCAGAACTTCTTGCGCGCATCGGCCGTGATGGCCACGAAACCTTCACCGCTGCGGGTGTTGGCCAGGCGCACGACCTCGCTGGTCACGCGGGCCACGTCGTCGGCGTTGTCGCCCGCGATGTCGCCAATCAGCACCATCTTGGGCAGGCCGCCGTTGCCCTTCTTGCTCTTGGTGGCGTAGCCCACGGCCTTCAGATAGCGGTCATCCAGGTGCTCCAGGCCCGCCAGCAGCACGCCACTGCGCTTTTGCTCGGCGAACATGAAGTCCTTGATCTCGACGATGCTGGGCACGGCGTCCTTGGCGTTGCCGAAGAACTCCAGGCACACGGTGCGCGTGTGCTCGGGCATGCGGTGCACCACCCAGCGTGCGCTGGTGATCAGGCCGTCGCAGCCTTCCTTCTGGATGCCGGGCAGGCCCGCGAGGAACTTGTCCGTCACATCCTTGCCCAGGCCTTCCTTGCGGAAAGTCTTGCCTGGAATGCTCAGGCGCTCGGTGCGCACGGGCGTCTTGCCATCGGCCTCGAAATACTGCAGCTCGAAGGTGGCCGTCTCGACGTCATGGATCTTGCCCATGTTGTGGTCCAGGCGCGTCACTTCGAGCCACTGGGCGTCGGGCGTGACCATGCGCCAGCTGGCCAGATTGTCCAGCGCCGTGCCCCACAGCACGGCCTTCTTGCCGCCCGCGTTCATGGCGATGTTGCCGCCAATGCAGGAAGCCTCGGCACTGGTCGGGTCCACCGCAAACACAAAACCTGCACGCTCGGCCGCATCGGCCACGCGCTGGGTGACCACGCCGGCTTCGGTCCACACCGTGCCCACCTCGCGGTCCATGCCCGGCAGGCGGCGCATTTCCACCTCGGTCATGGCTTCAAGCTTTTCGGTGTTGATGACCACCGACTTCCAGGTCAGCGGGATCGCGCCGCCGGTGTAGCCGGTGCCGCCCCCACGCGGGATGATGGTCAGACCCAGCTCGATGCAGCCCTTGACCAAGCCGGCCATCTCGACCTCGGTGTCGGGGGTCAGCACCACGAACGGGTACTCGACGCGCCAGTCGGTCGCATCGGTCACATGGCTCACGCGCGAGAGGCCGTCGAACTTGATGTTGTCCTTGGCCGTCAGGCGGCCCAGGGTCTTATGGATCTGGCGGCGCAGCTGCGCGGCCTGCTCGAAGGTGGCATTGAACTCGGCCACTGCGCGGCGCGCAGCGACGACCAGTTCACCCACCAGACGGTCGCGTCCGGCGTCATCGGCGGGGGTGCGGCGCTTTTCGATCTCGCCCAGGCGGTGCTGGAGGGCATCGACCAGCAGCTTGCGGCGGTTGGGGTTGTCCAGCAGGTCGTCCTGCAGGTAAGGGTTGCGCTGCACGACCCAGATATCGCCCAGCACTTCATACAGCATGCGAGCCGAGCGGCCGGTGCGGCGCTCTTTGCGCAATTGGTCCAGCACCTCCCAGGATGAGGACCCCAGCAGGCGGATCACGATCTCCCGGTCGGAGAACGAGGTGTAGTTATAGGGAATTTCTCGCAGACGGGCAGGCTCGGCGGCCTGCGTCTGCAAGGCCGCCAACGCGATCGGAACATTCATGGGGGTCTACCTGGGGTGGGGGCGTGATTTTATGCCACGGTGCCCTCCCCGCGTCGGCCCCCACTCTGGCGCTCAGAACAGCACGCGGCTGCGCAGGGTTCCGCCGACCTGCGCAAGCTTGTCCAATGCCAGGTCCGACGAGGCGGCGTCGATGTCGATCACCACATAGCCGATCTTCTCGTTGGTCTGCAGGTACTGGGCCGAGATGTTGATCTGGTTGTCCGAGAAGATGCGGTTGATTTCGGACAACACACCCGGCACGTTGCGGTGGATGTGCAGCAGGCGGTGCTTGCCGGGGTGGGCGGGCAGCGCGACCTCTGGAAAGTTCACCGACGAGGTGCTGGTGCCGTTGTCGCTGTATTTCACCAACTTTTCCGCCACTTCGAGGCCGATGTTGGCCTGTGCCTCCATGGTGGAGCCGCCGATGTGGGGAGTCAGGATCACGTTGTCCAGGCCACGCAGGGGGGACTGGAACTCGTCCTTGTTGGTGCGTGGTTCGACCGGAAACACGTCGATGGCTGCACCCAGCAGCTTCTTGGCCTTGAGCGCTGCGGCCAGCGCTTCAATATCCACCACCGTGCCCCGCGCGGCGTTGATGAGGATGCCGCCTGGCTTCATGGCCGCGATCTCGGCGGCGCCGATCATTCCCTCGGTGGACGGCAACTCGGGAACGTGCAGGCTCACGATGTCGCTCTGGCCCAGCAGGTCGTGCAGGTGCTGCACCTGGCGGGCATTGCCCAGGGGCAGCTTGTTGACCACATCAAAGAAGGCCACGTGCATGCCCATGGCCTCGGCCAGCACCGACAGCTGGGTGCCGATGGAGCCGTAGCCCACGATGCCCAGGGTCTTGCCCCGGATTTCATACGCGTTGTCGGCCGACTTGAGCCAGCCGCCCCGGTGCGCCACCGCGTTCTTCTCGGGGATACCGCGCAGCAGCAGGATGGCTTCCGCCAGCACCAGCTCGGCCACCGAGCGGGTGTTGGAGTACGGCGCGTTGAACACGGCTATACCGCGTTCACGCGCTGCATTCAGGTCCACCTGGTTGGTGCCAATGCAAAAGCAGCCCACGGCCACGAGCTTGTGGGCCTGGGCAAACACTTCCTCGGTGAGCTGCGTGCGCGAGCGGATGCCCACAAAGTGCACATCCGCGATCTTGCGCTTGAGCTCATCGTCGGGCAGTGCGCCAGACACCGTCTCGATCTGCGTATAGCCCGCCGCGCGGATCACATCCACCGCAGAGGAGTGAATGCCTTCGAGCAGCAGAAATTTGATCTTGTTCTTGTCCAGCGAATTGGTGGCCATGGCAATAAGAAAGAAGGAAATGGAGAAGGAAGAAACCGGCGCGCTGCGGCGCGAACGAACCGGTGCGACAGGGACCAGCGAACAGTCACCAGCATGGTGCATTGCACAAAACCTTGCAAGCCTCGGCAAATGCGCCACACCTTGTCACAAAAGAGTCACAATCGCTCCCCTTGCGGGTTACCCAAGGGGTTTCCCGGTTGTTGCAAGCGCTGGGGTCATGCGACAACGACATATCAATGTCACATCGGCTGCATAGCATCCAGCCTTTGTGCTTTTCGTCATCCTCGGAGGAAATATTCATGCAAACGAAGCATCTGGCGGTCTGCGCTGCCATTGCCCTGTCGGTCTGCGCACCTGCGCAAGCCCAGGCGCAGCAAGTTGAGATTCAGTGGTGGCATTCGATGAGCGCAGCGCTGGGCGACTGGGTCAATGACCTGGCCAAGCAGTACAACGCCAGCCAGACCAAGTACAAGGTCGTGCCCACTTACAAGGGCACTTATGACGAATCCATGACAGGCGCCATCGCCGCCTTCCGTGCGGGCAACGCCCCCCACATCCTGCAGGTGTTTGAAGTGGGCACCGCCACCATGATGGCCAGCAAGGGCGCCATCGTGCCCGTCGCCAAGGTATTGAACGACGGCGGCTTCAAGTTCGACCCCACCCAGTACGTGTCAGCTGTGGCTGGCTACTACACCGCGCCCAATGGCCAGATGCTGAGCTACCCGCTCAACAGCTCCACGACGGTGTTCTATTACAACAAGGATGCCTTCAAGAAGGCCGGCCTGGACGCCGACAAGCCGCCCAAGACCTGGCCCGAAGTGTTTGCCGCCGCGTCCAAGCTCAAGGCCAGCGGTCACAGCTGCCCGTTCACCACCAGCTGGATCAGCTGGACGCAGCTTGAAAGCTTCTCGCTGTGGCACAACACGCTGTTCGCGTCCAAGAACAACGGCTTTGACGGCAACGACGCCCAGCTGCAGGTCAACTCGCCATTGCACGTGCGCCACTTTGAGAACCTGGCCAAGGCCTCCAAGGACGGCAGCTTCGTCTACAAGGGCCGTGGCAACGTGCCGGACGCATCCTTCCCCTCGGGCGAGTGCGCCATGATGACGGGCTCCTCGGGCCTGTACGCCCGCGTGGCCAAGGAAGCCAAGTTTGCCTACGGCATCTCGGCCCTGCCCTACTACCCTGACGTGAAGGGTGCCCCCCAGAACACCGCCATTGGTGGTGCCAGCCTGTGGGTGATGTCTGGCAAGAAGGCCGAGGAATACAAGGGCGTGGCCGATTTCCTGAACTTCCTGAACGACACCAAGGTGCAGGCTGCGAGCCACCAGCGCACGGGCTACCTGCCTGTGACCATGGGCGCCTACCAGCTGACTGAGGCGTCGGGCTTCTACACCAAGAACCCCGGCACCGACGTGGCCGTGACGCAGATGATCAAGAAGGCCACGGACAAGTCGCGCGGCATCCGCCTGGGCAACTTCGTGCAGATCCGCGCCATCATCGACGAGGAAACCGAGCAGATCTGGTCGGGCAAGAAGTCGCCCAAGGAAGCACTGGACACCGCCGTGACCCGTGGCAACGAGCAACTGGGCCGCTTCGCCCGCGCCAACAAGTAAACACTGCCGAACATCTGCCGATACCGCCCAGCAGCACTGCCGGGTGGCATCGAAAGCCCGCCGCCCCGTCAACCCTATTGGTTCACGGGGCGGCGGGGTTTTCTTTTTGAGAGTTTCGACATGGAAAAACGCGTTTTATTCCGCTCTGCATGGTTGCCATGGGTGCTTCTGGCACCCCAACTGGCCATCATCAGCGTCTTCTTTTTCTGGCCAGCCGGCCAAGCCCTGGTGCAGTCGTTCCAGATGCAGGACTCCTTCGGGTTTTCGAAGGAATGGGTCGGTTTCGACAATTTCCGGGACCTGTTCCAGGACCCGGGTTACCTGGCATCGTTCAAGACCACGGCCTTCTTCTCGATCCTGGTGGCGGTGAGCGGCATCACGCTGTCGCTGTTCCTCGCGATCTTTGCCGACCGCATCATCAAGGGCGCCATGGTCTACAAGACCGCGTTGCTGCTGCCCTACGCTGTGGCGCCTGCGGTGGCGGGCGTGCTGTGGATGTTCATGTTCTCGCCCTCGCTGGGCGTGGTGGCCTACATGCTGCGCCAGTCGGGTTTCGACTGGAACCACATGCTCAACTCCGACCACGCGATGGCGCTGATCGTGATTGCGGCGGTGTGGAAGCAGATCTCCTACAACTTCCTGTTCTTCCTAGCGGGCTTGCAGTCCATCCCCAAGTCGCTCATCGAGGCGGCCGCGATTGACGGTGCAGGCCCATGGCGCCGCTTCTGGAGCATCCAGTTCCCGCTGTTGTCGCCCACAACGTTCTTCCTGCTGGTGATCAATGTGGTGTATGCGTTCTTCGACACCTTCGCCATCGTGGACGCCACCACGCAGGGCGGCCCGGGCCGCGACACGTCCATCTTGGTCTACAAGGTCTACCACGATGGCTTCAAGGCCATGGACATGGGCGGATCGGCCGCACAGTCGGTGGTGCTGATGGCCATCGTCGTTGTGCTCACCGTCATCCAATTCCGCTACGTCGAGAAAAAGGTTCAATACTAAAAATGGTCGAACGCAGCCCTTATCTCACCGCGTTCTCGCACCTCATCATGGTGCTGGGCGTGATCATCGTCGGCTTCCCGCTGTACCTGGCCTTCGTGGCCTCCACCCACACGGCGCAGGACATCGTGCAGGTGCCCATGCCCATGGTGCCCGGCGGCAACTTCTGGCAGACCTACCACGACGCCTTGTTCGGCGGCGGAACCGGCGCGGGCTCTACCGCACCCGTGGCGCACATGATGTGGGTGAGTTTTGTCACCGCCATGGTCATCACGCTGGGCAAGATCGCCATCTCGCTGTTGTCGGCGTTTGCCATCGTGTACTTCCGCTTCCCTTTCAAGGGCATCTGCTTCTGGCTGATCTTCATCACGCTGATGCTGCCCGTGGAAGTGCGTATCGGGCCCACCTACCAGGTGGTGTCGGACCTCGGCATGCTCAACACCTATGCGGGCCTCACGGTGCCGCTGATCGCCTCGGCCACGGCCACGTTCCTGTTCCGGCAGTTCTTCCTCACGGTGCCCGATGAACTCGTCGAAGCCGCCCGCGTGGACGGCGCCGGTCCGATGCGCTTTTTCAAGGACATCCTGGTGCCACTGTCGCGCACCTCGATTGCCGCGCTGTTCGTGATCCAGTTCATCTATGGCTGGAACCAGTATCTTTGGCCCCTGTTGGTGACCACGTCCGAAGACATGTACCCCGTGGTGATCGGCATCAAGCGCATGCTGGCCGGCGGCGACGCAGGCAACGAGTGGAACATCGTGATGGCCACGGCCCTGCTGGCCATGCTGCCACCTGCCTTTGTGGTGGTGGTCATGCAGCGCTGGTTCGTCAAGGGCCTGGTGGACACCGAAAAATAAAGACAAAACAGGCCCTACCGCTTCATACATCTGCGCTAGCAGCTACATATTTAATAGCAAAATGGCATCCATCTCTCTACGCAACATCATCAAGCGCTACGGGCACGGACCCAAGGCCAACCAGGTCATCCACGGCGTGAACGCCGAGGTCAAGGACGGTGAATTCATCGTGATCGTCGGCCCCTCGGGCTGCGGCAAATCCACCCTGCTGCGCATGGTGGCAGGCCTGGAAGAAATCTCTGGCGGCGAACTGCGCATCGGCGACCGTGTGGTGAACAACCTGGAACCTGCCCAGCGCGACATCGCGATGGTGTTCCAGAACTACGCGCTGTACCCGCACATGACGAACTTCGACAACATGGCGTATGGCCTGAAGATCGCCAAGGTGCCCAAGGACGAGATCAAGGCGCGCGTGGACAAGGCCGCCAAGATCCTCGAACTGGGCCACCTGCTGGAGCGCAAGCCGCGCGAACTCTCGGGCGGCCAGCGCCAGCGCGTGGCCATGGGCCGCGCCATCGTGCGCCAGCCCCAGGTGTTTCTGTTCGACGAGCCGCTGTCCAACCTGGACGCCAAGCTGCGCGCCCAGACCCGCCTGGAGATCCAGAAGCTGCACCGCGAGCTGGGCATCACCAGCCTGTTCGTCACACACGACCAGGTCGAGGCCATGACATTGGCCGAACGCATGATCGTGATGAACGCCGGCAACATGGAACAGTTCGGCACGCCCGAAGAGGTCTACCACACGCCCGCCTCCACCTTCGTGGCCAGCTTCATCGGCTCGCCGCCCATGAACTTGCTCAAGAACGCGCCGAGCGCCGCCCCCGGCACCATCCTGGGCATCCGCCCCGAGCACCTGGATGTGCGCAGCGAAGGCTGGGCGGTCACGGTCGAGACGGTGGAGCTGCTGGGCGCCGAGCGCCTGATCTATGGCCGCATCAATGGCGAGCAGATCATCGTGCGCGTTGAAGAAGGCACGCACTCCCCTGCGCCCGATTCCGTGATCCATGTTCAGCCCCGCGCAGATCGCCTGCACGCGTTCGATGCCACCACCGGCAAGCGCATCGCGGCCTGAACCGATGCCACCCAAGCCAGCTGCCAGTACCGGGGGCAAGGTTCAGGCCACAGTCCCGGTGCTGGCGTCTCTGGACCTTGCAGAAACCCTGCGGTTCTACACCAGGCACCTGGGCTTTGATCCGCTGCTGGAGATGGACAACTACCTGATCCTGCAGCGCGATGGCTGCGAGCTGCACTTCTGGCCCTGCACCGAGCGCCACATTGCAGAGAACACCTCGTGTTATGTGCGTGCCGACACAGAAGCGCTGCACGCGGATTTCACGGCGCGCGGCCTGCAGCTGGCGCCACCTGTTGTCCAGCCCTGGGGCATGAAGGAGATGTTCGTCATCGACCCCCACGGCAACCTGCTGAAATTTGGTGAACCCGCATGAGCGTACCCTCGCCCGCCCTCGCCCCCTGGCCCTACCCCCGCTGGATCGCCCACCGTGGCGCTGGCAAGCTCGCCCCTGAAAACACCCTGGCCGCCTTCCGGCTGGGAGCACAGTATGGCTATCGCATGTTCGAGTGCGATGCCAAGCTGAGTGCCGACGGCGTACCGTTTCTGATGCACGATGCCACGCTGGACCGCACGACCAATGGCGCGCAGGCACTGGGCTCGGCAGCCAGCGCGGTCGGGGGCGATCACCCCTGGGCGGCCCTGTCACAGCTGGATGCTGGCGCCTGGCATTCACGCAGCCACGCCGGCGAGCCGCTCCCCACGCTGGAGAACATTGCGCACTACTGCATTGCCAACGGGTTCTTGCTGAACATCGAGATCAAGCCAACACCCGGCGTGGAGGAAAAGACTGGCCAGGTAGTGGGCGAGCATGCGGCGCGGCTGTGGCACGGCCAGGCGGTGTTGCCCCTGTTCTCGTCATTCCGACCCGAAGCGCTGGCTGGCGCCCGCGCCACAGCACCCCACATCCCCCGCGCCCTGTTGCTGGACACGCTGTGGGACGGCTGGCACAACACGGCCCGCGAGCTGGGCTGCGTGGCCATCGTCTGCAACCACGCGCTGTGGGATGCGGCGCTGGTTGCGCGCATCCACGGCGACGGCCTGCGCGCGCTGAGCTACACGGTGAACGACGACTGGGCCGCACAGCGGCTCATCGCCCTGGGCACGGACGGCATCATCACCGACCGCGTGGACTTCTTTTCGCCCGCCACGCCATAGGGCGCGCCTTCAAACCATCCACGCCCCAAGCCAGTGCCACCCTGGAACCGGCTTCGCCGGGCCAGGGGTCGCGTCCCCCTTCAGGGGGAAGGCGTGCAGCGCCTCAGGGGGTCAGTCCAGCTTCGCGCCCGACTTTTTCACCGCCTCGGCCCAGCGTGGCATCTCGGACGCCAGGAATTTCGCGAAGTCCTCCGAGCCCAGAAACGCCGGGTCGGCCCCCTGGCTCACCATGCGGTTGCGCACATCGGGCATCTGCAGCACTTGGCCGAAGGCCTCGCTGAGCTTGTTCACAGCCTCCTTGGGCGTGCCGGCCGGGGCCAGAAAGCCATAGAAACCCACCACCTCGAATCCCTTGATGCCGCTCTCGATCACCGTGGGCACATCGGGCAGTGCGGGGTTGCGCTCCTTGCTGGTCACCGCCAGGGCGCGCACCTTGCCCTGTTTGTGGTACGCGGCGGCCTGGGGAATGCTCTCGGCCATGAACTGCACCTGCCCGCCCATGAGGTCGGTGAACGCCGGGGCGCTGCCCCGGTAGGGGATGTGCACCATGAACAGACCCGTGGCGGTCTTGAACATCTCGGGCACCAGGTGGCTGATGCCACCATTGCCCGCCGAGCCAAAGTTGACCTGGCCCGGCTTGGCCCGGGCGTAGTCCATGAACTCCTTGAGGCTCTTGGCAGGCACGTTGGGGTTCACCAGCAGCGCCAGTGGCTGCATGGCGGTGCGCGCAATCGGCACAAAGTCCTTGAGGGTCGAATACGGCAACCGGCTGTAGAGCCCCGGGTTGATCACCATCACACCCGTGTTGGCCAGCATGATGGTGTGGCCGTCGGGCGGTGCTTTCATCACGTCCTGCGCGCCCACGGTGCCACCGGCACCGGCCTTGTAGTCCAGCACCACCGGCTGGCCGAGCACGGCCTGCAGCTTATCGGACAGCAGGCGTGCATGCTGGTCCAAAGGCCCGCCAGCCGGGAAGCCCACGACCACACGTATGGGTTTGGACGGGAAAGCCTGTGCGTGCACGGCAGCGGAAAGGGCCAAGCCCGCAGCCAGGGTGATCCAGGTACGCAGCAGCTTCATTGGGAATGTCTCCAGCAGTCGGTGTAGGGGGCTTCGTCAGCGGCGGGTGAAACCGCCAATACCCATGACATGGCACGCCATAGGGGCGGCACCAAGGCTATCAGACACAAGGGCGCCAGAGCCCCCAAAACCACCCCTCGCAAACCCTCAAAACACGTGACGGCTTGCTGAAAGCTTCAAGCTTTCCAGCCCCGCACCAGCACCCACTGGCAGGTAGCGCAGGCCACAACCAGGGCGGCATAGGTCAGCATCTTGCCGTCACGCCCCCACAGCACCAGCCCCGCTGCGAGCACCGCCACACCCACGGCAAACAGAATCACCCAGCGCAGCCACACCGACATCGCCGAGGCACTGCGGGAGCCCACCAGACGGCCCGAAAGCACCAACACCAGCGCCATGGCGGCGGCGGGTGCAACAAAGTTGAGAAGGTGGTTGGCGATGTCCAGTGGACCCATGGAATTGACCCAAATCAAGGCTTGAACAAGCAAGGCCGCCTGTTCGGGCCAACAATTTTATAATCGCAGCTTATGGCAGTCTGGGCCCTCGGCATCAACCACACCACCGCGCCGCTCGATCTGCGTGGCCGGTTCGCGTTCGCGCTCGACCAGATTGCCCCCACGTTGCACGGTTTGCGCCAGTCGCTGGGCACCACCAGCCGCCACCCCGGGGTGGAAACAGCCATCATCTCCACCTGCAACCGCACCGAAATTTACTGCGCGGGCGAGCAGGCAGCCATGGACCATACGCTGGGCTGGCTGGCCCAGAGCGGCGGCGTGAGCCCCGCGCTGCTGCGCTCGCACTCGTACACCCTGGAAGACAGCCTCGTCGCACGCCACGCCTTCCGCGTGGCCAGCGGGCTCGATTCGATGGTGCTGGGCGAGGCCCAGATCCTCGGCCAGATGAAAGACGCCGTGCGCGCTGCCGAAACCGCTGGCGCCCTGGGCACCACGCTCAACCAGCTGTTCCAGCGCAGCTTTGCCGTGGCCAAGGAAGTGCGCAGCAGCACCGAGATTGGTGCGCACAGCATCAGCATGGCCGCCGCCGCAGTGCGTCTGGCGGGCCAGCTGTTTGAAGACATCTCCGAGACCAAGATTTTGTTCGTCGGCGCGGGCGAGATGATTGAGCTGTGTGCCACGCACTTCGCCGCCAAGAACCCCAAGGCCATCGCCATTGCCAACCGCACCCTGGAGCGCGGCGAAAAGCTCGCCACCCGCTTTGGCGGCGAGGTGATGCGCCTGGCCGACCTGCCCGAGCGCCTGCACGAGTTCGACGCCGTCATCAGCTGCACCGCCAGCAGCCTGCCCATCATCGGCCTGGGCGCCGTAGAACGCGCTTTGAAGAAGCGCCGCCACCGCCCCATGTTCATGGTCGATCTGGCCGTGCCGCGCGACATCGAACCCGAAGTGAAAGCGCTAGGCGATGTGTACCTGTACACCGTGGACGACCTGGCCACCGTGGTGCAGACCGCGCAGGCCAACCGCCAGGCCGCCGTGGCCCAGGCCGAGGCCATCATCGACGCGGGCGTGCAGAGCTTCATGCACTGGATGGAGCTGCGCAGCCCTGTCGGCCAAGCCGGTGGTGTGGTACCTCTGATTCAGCAGCTCAACGCCCAGACCGACGAGTGGCGTGCGCTGGAAATCGCGCGCGCCAAGAAGCTGCTGGCCAAGGGCGAGGATGTGGACGCCGTGCTCGAAGCCCTCTCGCGCGGCCTCACGCAGAAGATGCTGCACGGCGCCTTGGCCGAGCTGCGGGCGGGCGACGCCGAGATGCGCGCCCAGACGGCACAGACCGTCTCGCGCCTGTTCCTGCGCTCGCAAAGCAAGACGCCCAGCAACAACGGCCTGTAGCGGCGCTCGCCTGCCCTGCCCGCCCCGATTTTTAGCCAAATCGGCACCTGGCGCCTGACCTACAAGCGTCAATAGCTACAAATTTTGTAGCATTTCATTTTCCTCAGAATTCCATGAAACCCTTTCTCCGAAGCCAGCTGGAGCGCTACGCACAGCGCCTGGGCGAACTCGACTTCCTGCTCTCGCGCGAAGACATCATGAGCGACATGGCGCAGTACCGGCGCATCTCCGTCGAGCATGCCGAAGTCACGCAGGTCGCCGGCCGCTACGCCCGCTACCAGCAGCGTGAGGCCGATCTGGCCGGCGCGCGCGAGATGCTGGCCGACCCCGACATGGCCGAGATGGCGCAGGAAGAAATCACCAGCGCCGAGGCCGAGCTGCTGCAGCTGGAAGACGAACTGCAGCGCCTGCTGCTGCCCAAGGACCCCGACGACGCCCGCAACGCGTTTGTGGAAATCCGCGCGGGCACGGGCGGCGACGAATCCGCCCTGTTTGCGGGCGACCTCACGCGCATGTACACCCGCTACGCCGCCAACGTAGGGTGGAAGGTGGAGGTGGTGAGCGAGAACGCCGCCGAGCTGGGCGGCTACAAGGAAATCGTGCTGCGCATTGAAGGCCAGCCCGGTACGGGCCCCTCCGGTAGCGGTGTGTATGGCGCGCTCAAATTCGAATCCGGCGGCCACCGTGTGCAACGCGTGCCCGCCACCGAAACGCAAGGCCGCATCCACACCAGCGCCTGCACCGTGGCCGTGATGCCCGAGCCCGACGAGCACGAGGCCATCAAGCTCAACCCGGCCGACCTGCGCATCGACACCTTCCGCGCCAGCGGCGCGGGCGGCCAGCACATCAACAAGACCGATTCGGCCGTGCGCGTGGTGCACTTGCCCACAGGTATCGTGGCCGAATGCCAGGACGGCCGCAGCCAGCACAGCAACAAGGCCAAGGCGCTGCAGGTGCTGCAGGCACGCATCCAGGAAAAGGAGCGCAGCGAGCGCGCCGCCAAGGAGGCCGCGCTGCGCAAGGGCCTGATCGGCAGCGGCGACCGCAGCGACCGCATCCGCACCTACAACTTCCCGCAAGGGCGCCTCACCGACCACCGCATCAACCTCACGCTGTACAAGCTGCTGCAGGTGATGGAAGGCGACCTGGGCGATGTGCTGCAGGCCCTGGCCCACGCCCGCGAGGCCGAGCAGCTCGAAGAGCTGGAGATGGGTACCGCAAGCTGAACCATATTCAGAATTTGAACAATATTGGCCTCTAGCGCTTATCTGACCTGCGCTAGCCGCTATTAAATCAATAGTGACCAACACATCCCCCACCCTCGCCCAGGCCCTGAACCAGGCCCACACCCTGGGACTGGCGCGCATCGACGCGCAACTGCTGCTGCTGCACACCCTGGCGCGCCACGACGCAGGCCGCGCCTGGCTGCTGGCGCACGACACGGATGCGATGGAAGAGGCAGCACATGCCCAGTTCATCGCCCTGTGCCAGCGCCGCTTGGCGGGCGAGCCGGTGGCCTACCTCACCGGACGCAAGGAGTTCTACGGCCTGCCGCTGCAGGTGGACGCCCGCGTGCTGGACCCACGCCCCGACACCGAAACCCTGGTGGACTGGGCCCTGGAAGTGATCGCCCCGCTGACATCGCCGCGCGTGGTGGACCTGGGCACCGGCAGCGGCGCGATTGCACTGGCGCTGCAAAGCCAGCGCGCTGACGCCAGGGTACTGGCGGTGGACGCGAGTGCCGATGCATTGGCCGTGGCCCAGGCCAATGCACAGCGGCTGGGTTTGCCGGCGCGGTTTCAGCGTAGTGATTGGCTGCAAGGCGTGGATGGTTTTTTTGACGCGATCATCTCCAACCCCCCCTACATCCCCAGTGCCGACCCCCACCTGGCCGCGCTGACGCACGAACCCCTGCAGGCCCTGGCCAGCGGCGCAGACGGCCTCGAAGACATCCGCACCATCGTGGCCCAGGCGCCCGCGCACCTGCAGCCGGGCGGCTGGCTGCTGCTGGAGCATGGCTACGACCAGGCAGACGCCGTGCAGGCGCTGCTTGCCGCCCAGGGCTTTGCCTTGGTACAAAGCCGCAATGACCTCGCGGGCATTGCGCGTTGCTCGGGCGGGCAGTGGCCGCTGGCGCAGACAGTGAAATAATCCACCCCATTGCGGGCTTTCAAAACCCCACGCCCGCCAGCCCCTTTCAAGGAGTATTCCCATGAGCGACACCCAACAACGCATCGACACCCTCGTCAAATCCAGCGACATCCTGCTGTTCATGAAGGGCAACGCCAGCTTCCCCATGTGTGGCTTCTCGGGCCGCGCAATCCAGATCCTCAAGGCCTGCGGCGTGGACCCCAAGAGCGTGGTGACCGTCAACGTGCTCGAAGACGACGAAATCCGCCAGGGCATCAAGGAATACAGCAACTGGCCCACGATCCCCCAGCTGTACGTGAAGGGCGAGTTCATCGGTGGCTCGGACATCATGATGGAGATGTACGAGTCGGGCGAACTCAAGCAGGTGCTGGGCACCGAAGGCTGATCGACGCGGCCACTACCCCGTGCAAACCAGGCCGCCTTCGGGCGGCCTTTTTGTTTGCCCGCAACAGTGGCACCAATCAGGGGCTTTTCCGGTACTGAAGCGGGCATGTTGTGTGCTTGAATGGTTGCGTGACGTAACCATCACAGGAGCATGCAATGACCAGCCATAGCCTTGTTCCCCAGCCACCCGCCCTGCGCTTGCCGGTGGCCCAGATGCGCAATGTGTTCCACCCCGGTGACGTCGAGCGCAAGCTCGCACGGTTGCAGGAGTCGGGCAACCAGCGCGAATACGAAACCCTGCGCACCGTGTACGAACGCATGCTGGAGCGTGGTCCGGAGCGCTTTCAGGTCAAGCCCTCGGGCATCCCCGACATGGCCAGCCTGTATGAGCAGTTGCCCAACTTCACCGAGGTGCTGGACGACGTCAAGCGCCACGTGGCACTGGCGCAGGACAGCAGCGATGGCCTGGAGGTCACGCCCATGCTGCTGCTGGGCCCGCCCGGCATCGGCAAGACCCACTTTGCGCGCCACCTGGCCGAGCTGCTGGGCACGGGCATGAACCTCTTGCCCATGAGCTCCATGACCGCAGGCTGGCTGCTGTCGGGCTCGTCCGCACAATGGAAAGGCGCACGCCCGGGCAAGGTGTTCGAGGCGCTGGTGGAGGGCGAATACGCCAACCCCGTGATCGTGGTGGACGAGATCGACAAGGCCAGCAGCGATGCACAGTACGACCCGCTGGGCGCGCTGTACAGCTTGCTGGAGTACGACACCGCCCAGAGCTTTACCGATGAGTTTGCGGAGGTGGCCATCGACGCCAGCCAGGTGATCTGGATCACCACCGCCAACGACACGCGCGGCATCCCCGACCCCATCCTGAACCGCATGAACGTGTTCGAGGTGGAGGCGCCCACGCTGGAGCAGGCGCGCACCATTGCCCGCAACCTGTACCAGGGCATCCGCGCAGGGCACGACTGGGGCCGCCTGCTGGATCCGGAGCCGACGGACGACGTGCTGGACCACCTGGCACAGATGCCCCCCCGTGAGATGCGGCGTGCGCTGATGACGGGCTTTGGCAATGCGCGGCTGGACCGCCGGTCCACCGTGGAGATTGCTGATCTGCCCAAGGCGGCGTCAGGGCGCAGCCGCATCGGTTTCGTGCAATAACAAGGCCCCCGCCGCCAGTCCTGCGCTCGCCCGCAGGACTGGCCTTCGGGGCCCCAACCCCGAAGGCCCACCAGCCCCCCCGGTGTGTGCACACCTGGGGTAGGTGCCTGCGGAACGCCCAGATACACTCAGTCATCCGGTGTGCCGCAGCGCCACGCTCCGTCGCCATTCATGACCCTCTCCCAAAGCCTCTTTGTCATCGGGCTGCTGATTGCAGCCAGCGCCTTTTTCTCCATGGCCGAGATCTCGCTCGCCGCAGCGCGCCGCCTGCGCCTGCGGCAGATGGCCGACGAAGGGGATGCCAGGGCGGACCAGGTGCTGCGCATGCAGGAGCAGCCGGGCGACTACTTCACCGTGGTGCAGGTGGGGCAGAACGCCGTGGCCATCCTGGGCGGTATCGTGGGCGAAGGTGCGCTGAGCCCCCACTTCACCACGCTGTTCGGCCTGTGGCTGTCGGAATCAGCCGCGCAGAAGGCGGGCTTTCTCGCCTCGTTCCTGGTCATCACCTCCCTTTTCATCCTGTTTGCCGACCTGTTCCCAAAACGCCTGGGCATGGCCGAACCCGAGCGGCTGGTGGTGCGGCTGGCGCAGCCCATGGCCTGGTGCATGGCGCTGTTGCGCCCCGTGGTGTGGTTCTACAGCCGGGGGGCGGATGCGCTGTTCCGGGTGCTGGGCATGTCGTCGCTGCGGGACGACCGCATCACCTCGGACGACATCCTGGCGATGATGGAAGCGGGTGCACGCGCCGGCGTGCTGGCCGCCCGCGAGCAGCAGGTCATCACGAATGTGTTCGAACTGGACACGCGCATGGTGTCCAGCGCCATGTCGCCGCGCGACCGTGTGGCCTTCTTCTTGCGCGACGAGCCGGACTCCGTGATCCGCCTGCGCATTGCGGCCGAGCCTTTCTCAACCTACCCCGTGTGCGAGGGGGACATCGACCATGTGGTGGGCTATGTGGATGCCAAAGACCTGTTCCAGCGCGTGCTGAACAACCAACCCATTTCGCTGGCCGATGACAGTCTGGTGCGCAAGGTGCTGATCGTCCCAGACCGGCTCACGCTGTCGGAGGTGCTGGAACAGTTCCGCCAGGTGCACGAAGACTTTGCCGTCATCGTCAACGAATACAGCCTGGTGGTGGGCGTGGTCACCCTGAACGATGTGATGAGCACCGTGATGGGCGACCTGGTGGGCCCGGCGGATGAAGAGCAGATTGTGCGGCGCGATGAAAACTCGTGGCTCATCGACGGCGTCACACCGGTCGAGGACGTGCTGCGCGCACTGTCGCTGGACGAGCTGCCCCACGCGGGCGACTACGAAACCCTGGCCGGGTTCCTGATGGTGATGCTGCGGCGCGTTCCGCGCCGGACGGACAGCGTGAGCTGGGGTGGCTACAAGTTCGAGGTGCTGGACGTGGACAGCTACCGCATCGACCAGGTCATGGTGTCTCGCCTCGGTACCGCCCAGTCAGCAGGTTCCGGCCAGACCATCCCGGCCTCGCCAGCAGACAGCGCTGCGCCGACTTCGACCTAGACCTGCGGGCGAATGGGCTCCATCGGCTTTTCGGGAGCTGACTCCTGTTGCCGCATGCAGAATTTCAGAAATTCAGCTAAATTGGCATTTAGCGCTTGATGGATAAGCGCAAGCAGCTATATAAACAATAGCAAACTAGGCAGCGGGCAGCTGTGAACCTTCGGCAAACAACCAGTTGCGCTGTGCGCGAAACACTGCGTCTGGATACGGTGAGCGCCCGCGGCTGCCGTTATAGCGCCCCAGCGCCATGAACAGGTCGCCCCGCTCCCGGTCGATGTAGTGCCGCAAGATCACACAACCAAAGCGCAGATTGGTCTGCATGTGAAACAGCTTGCCCGGGTCACCATCCCCAATCACCCGTGTCCAGAAGGGCATGACCTGCATGTAACCACGTGCGCCCACGCTGGACACCGCGTATTTGCGGAACGCACTCTCCACCTGGATCAGGCCCAGCACCAGGGACACATCCAACCCGGCACGCTTGGATTCGTACCAGGCGGTCTGCAGGAAGTCGCGGCGGACCTCCCATTCGGGCTTGCGGCGGCGCAGGCGGTCGCTCATGGCGGCGAGCCAGCGCACGTAGTGAATGCGGGCTTCGGTGGTGAAAAAATGGGGCTCTGGCGGTGCCTGGTTGGCAATGGCCGAACTGAGGGCGGTGCGCACAGAGTCCATCAGGGGCTCTTCCAGCTGCCCGCCCGCATGGGCCAGCGAGGGCGCCGCCAGCCAAGCCGCAGGTGCAGACAGAGCCGACAGCGCCGTCAGGCACACGCGCCGGGAGACACAGCCCCCATCATCGGGAGCTCTGCCCGCCGCAGAAACCAGCCGCGCCGTGTTCATACCGCCATGCGGCCCTTCACGTGGGCCAGGATGTCTGCCACCGCCACCTTGGTGGCAGCAGGGTCGCGGCGGTGCTGGTACTCGACCACACCGTCTTTGAGGCTCTTGTCGCCAATGGTCACGCGGTGGGGCACACCGATCAGTTCCCAGTCGGCAAACATGGCACCGGGGCGCTCACCCCGGTCGTCCAGGATCACGTCGACGCCCGCAGCCAGCAGGTCGGCATAGAGCTGCTCGGCCGTGGCCTTGACGGCTTCGCTGCGGTCCATGCCCACGGGGCAGACCACCACGGTGAAGGGGGCAATCGCGTCCGGCCAGATGATGCCGCGCTCGTCGTGGTTTTGCTCGATGGCCGCAGCGGGCAAGCGCGTGACGCCAATGCCGTAGCAGCCCATTTCAAAAAATGCGGGCCTGCCATCGTCACCAAGGAAGGTGGCGTTCATGTCCTTGCTGTATTTGGTGCCCAGGTAGAACACATGACCCACTTCAATACCGCGCTCAATCGCCAGCTCGCCCCTGCCGTCGGGCGAGCGGTCGCCCGCCACCACATTGCGCAGGTCGGCCACGGCGTCGGGCTCGGGCAGGTCGCGGCCCCAGTTGACGCCGGTGATGTGGAAGTCCACCTCATTGGCGCCGCAGATCCAGTCAGCCATCAGGGCGACTTCGCGGTCGGCCACAATCTTCAAAGGCTTCTTCAGGCCGATGGGGCCCAGGTAACCGGGCTTGCAGCCGAAATGGTCTTCGATTTCGCCCACCGTGGCAAAACGGAAACCCGCCAGCCCCGGCACCTTGCCCACCTTGATCTCGTTCATGTCGTGGTCGCCGCGCAGCAGCAGCAGCCAGACCTGGGTCTTGACAATTTCGCCGGCTTCGTTGGTTTCGTCTGTAGCCAGCACGAGCGACTTGACCGTAGTGTTCAGAGGCACGCCGAGCAGTTCTGCCACATCGGCGCAAGTGCTCTTGCCAGGCGTGGCCGTTTTGGTCAACTCCTGAGTGGCTGCGCCGCGTGGGCCGGCAGGGGCCAGCGCTTCGGCTTTTTCCATGTTCGCTGCGTAATCGCTCTCTGGGCAGTAGACGATGGCGTCTTCGCCCGTGGCAGCGATCACCTGGAACTCTTCGGAGAGGTCGCCACCGATGGCACCACTGTCGGCCGCCACGGCGCGGTAGGTCAGGCCAAAGCGGTCAAAAATGCGGCGGTAAGCCTGCGCCATGATTTGGTAGCTGGCCTTGGCCGAGGCTTGGTCGCGGTCGAAGCTGTAAGCATCCTTCATGATGAACTCGCGTCCGCGCATCAGGCCGAAGCGCGGACGGCGCTCGTCGCGGAACTTGGTCTGGATCTGATAGAAGTTCTTCGGCAGCTGCTTGTAGCTCTTGAGCTCCTGGCGCGCGATGTCAGTGATCACTTCTTCGCTGGTGGGCTGCACCACGAAGTCGCGGCCGTGACGGTCCTGAATGCGCAACAGTTCAGGGCCCATCTTGTCGAAACGGCCCGTTTCATGCCACAGCTCAGCAGGCTGGACTACGGGCATGGTCAGTTCCACGGCGCCTGCACGGTTCATTTCCTCGCGCACGATGGCCTCTACCTTGCGGATCACCCGCAGCCCCATGGGCATGTAGTTATAGATGCCAGCGCCCAGCTTCTTGATCAGCCCCGCCCGCGTCATGAGTTTGTGGCTGACCACTTCGGCATCCGCCGGAGCTTCCTTGAGGGTGGAAATAAAGAATTGGGAGGCTTTCATCGGAATCGATTGCAGGCAGAACGGGGCCGTCCACTTGCTGCGCGCTAGGCGCCGTGCATAATGGACACAGTTTAAAAATTTGGGGTTTGATTATGCTTGACCGGGACGGCTTTCGGCCGAACGTCGGCATCATCCTGCTCAACCAGAAAAACCAGGTGTTCTGGGGCAAGCGTATACGCACCCACAGCTGGCAGTTTCCGCAGGGTGGCATTGACCGGGGAGAAACTCCCGAGCAAGCCATGTTCCGTGAGCTGCATGAAGAAGTGGGCTTATTGCCCAACCACGTACGCGTGGTGGCCCGCACCCGGGACTGGTTGCGCTATGAGGTGCCTGACCGGTACATCCGCCGCGATGCACGCGGACACTACAAGGGCCAGAAACAAATCTGGTATCTGCTTCAACTGGTAGGACACGACTGGGACCTGAACCTGCGTGCCACCAACCATCCGGAATTCGACGCCTGGCGCTGGAATGACTACTGGGTTCCGCTGGATGTCGTGGTCGAATTCAAGCGTGGCGTCTATGAAATGGCGCTGACGGAACTGGCCCGCTTTCTGCCTCGCCACGAGCAGCGCAACCGCTACCTGCGCAGTGGCATGCGCACGCGCGAGGGCGAACACGCGGGCACCATGTTTCGGACTGGGTCCATGCTGATCAATCCGGGCATGGAGCTTCCACCGGGGGCCAGTTTCGATCCAGATCCGCAGAACAGTGTGCCCGGAGAGCTGGACGGACTGCCTGCGGTCACCACGCCGCGTTAATTCAATGGCGAGGTGATCGCCAGTCCCATGAAAAACGCCTGCGATTTGCAGGCGTTTTTGTTGGTGGACTGATGGTGTCTTTGAGAAGCTACGTTGGCTGCTGGCTTTCGCCGTCAGCTGGCGGCCAGCACCATGTTGTCTCGATGCACCATCTCTGGCTCGGCAACGTAACCCAGAAGCTTTTCGAATTCGGTCGAAGGCTTGCGGCACAACATTCTGGCTTCGGCAGCAGCATAGTTGGCCAGGCCACGGGCAATTTCGGTGCCGGATGCGTCGCGCACGGCAATCACGTCGCCGCGCGAAAAGTCACCCTCCACAGCCGTCATACCGATAGGCAGCAGACTCTTGCCTTCATCACGCACCTTGGCCGCAGCCCCCGCGTCCACCACCACCGAGCCGCGCAATTGAAGGTGGTCGGCCATCCACTGTTTGCGGGCTTGCTTTTTTTGCGTCTGGGCCACAAGGAGCGTACCCAGCGCCTCCCCTTGAACGAGGCGAACCAGCACATCGGATTCGCGCCCCCAGGCAATGACCGTGGAGGCGCCAGAACCAGCAGCACGCTTGGCCGCGAGGATCTTGGTGATCATGCCGCCCTTGCCAATGCTGGAACCCGCACCACCGGCCATGGCCTCCAGCGCTGGGTCGCCAGCCTTGGCTTCGTGCACAAACTGCGCGGACGCATCGCGGCGCGGGTCGGCCGTGTACAGGCCCTTTTGGTCGGTGAGGATGATCAGCGCATCGGCCTCGACCAGGTTCGCCACCAAGGCGCCCAGGGTGTCGTTGTCGCCGAACTTGATTTCGTCGTTGACGACGGTGTCGTTCTCATTGATCACCGGCACCACGCCCAGGCGCAAGAGCGTCAGCAGGGTCGAGCGCGCATTCAGGTAGCGCTCGCGGTCGGCAAGGTCCGCATGGGTGAGCAACACCTGCGCGCTGCCCATGCCTTGCTCGCGCAGCTTGGTTTCGTACATCTGCGCCAACCCCATCTGCCCAACGGCAGCGGCAGCCTGCAGCTCGTGAACTTCGTTCGGCCGCGTGGTCCAGCCCAGGCGCTTCATGCCTTCGGCAATGGCGCCACTGGACACCATCACAACCTCGCGCGGCAACCCGCCATCGCCACGCACCAGAGCCGCCAGCTGACGACTCCACTCGCCAATGGCGGTTTCGTCGAGGCCACGACCCTCGTTGGTCACAAGACTGGAGCCCACCTTGACCACGATGCGGCGGGCGTCACGCAATACGCTGGAAACCATTTTTTAAGTTTTTTTGGCCGCTAGCGCTTATCCAAAAAGCGCCAATAGCTATTATTAATATAGCAAATGAGAACGCAGACCGTGACTGCAAATCAGGCTGGCGCATCCCCTGCAAAACGTGGATCAATTTCCACTGGCTCGTTCTCCACCCGCTGTTCGGACTGCACATGGCGGAAGATGGCATGGATCAGCGGCTCGCAGCCTTCACGCGTGAGGGCAGAAATCTCAAACACCGGCCCCTTCCACTTGAAGCGCTTGACGAAATCCTTCACACGGGCTTCCCGCTCTTCGGTGGGCACCATGTCCAGCTTGTTCAGCACCAGCCAGCGCGGCTTGTTGTACAACTGCTGGTCATACTTCTTGAGCTCGTTGACGATGGCTTTGGCCTGAGCCACCGGGTCCACCGCATCGTCGAAAGGCGCCAGATCCACAATGTGCAGCAGCAGGCGGGTGCGCTGCAGATGGCGCAGAAACTGGTGCCCGAGGCCCGCACCTTCCGAAGCGCCTTCGATGAGACCGGGAATATCAGCCACCACAAAACTCTGCTCCGGCCCCACGCGAACCACACCCAAGTTGGGATGCAGCGTCGTAAAGGGGTAGTCTGCAATCTTGGGGCGGGCGTTGGACACCGCCGTGATGAAGGTGGATTTACCCGCATTGGGCATGCCCAGCAGGCCCACGTCGGCCAGCACCTTCAACTCCAGCTTCAGGTTCTTCTTCTCGCCGGGCCAGCCTGGTGTCTTCTGGCGCGGGGCCCGGTTGATAGCGCTCTTGAAGCGCATATTGCCAAAGCCGCCATCACCACCCTTTGCAATGGTGATGACCTCGCCCGGGTTCAGCAGCTCGTAGAGCACCTCGCCCGTTTCGGCGTCTGTGATGATGGTGCCGACCGGCATCTTGAGGGTGATGTCGGCACCCGCGGCGCCAAACATGTCCGATCCCATGCCATGCTCGCCCCGCTTGGCCTCGTGCCTGCGCGAATAGCGAAAGTCCACCAGGGTGTTCAGGTTCGGATCAGCCACGGCAAACACATGCCCACCGCGACCACCATCCCCACCGTTGGGACCGCCGAATTCCTTGTACTTTTCGTGCCGAAAAGACACGCAGCCATTGCCACCATCACCGGCGGCAATGTCAATAAAGGCTTCATCGACGAACTTCATGGGATATCCAGTTTACAAAAGGGCGCAGCGCCGGCAGCAGACTGCCTGATTCTGTCGGAACTGCGGAACGCCTTGCAGGCGCCGTCTGCCGACGACTTGAGCGCCATCGTACAGACCAAACAACAAAGCCCCGGCAAAGCGGGGCTTCGATGGCTACCGGAGGAATGAACCTCAGGCAGGAGTCACATTGACCGTGGACTTGGACAACGCACCCTTGGTACCGAACGACACGTGGCCATCCACCAGGGCGAACAAGGTGTGATCCTTGCCCACGCCGACATTGTTGCCGGGGTGGAAACGTGTGCCACGCTGGCGCACGATGATCGAGCCAGCGCTGATCAGTTCACCACCGAACGCCTTGACACCCAGCATCTTTGGCTTGGAGTCACGTCCGTTTCGCGTAGAGCCGCCGCCTTTTTTCTGTGCCATGACTAGCTCCTTCGATTAAGCAGCAATCGCACCGATTTGCAGCTCAGTGAACTGCTGGCGATGGCCTTGGCGTTTTTGATAGTGCTTGCGACGGCGCATCTTGAAGATGTGCACTTTGTCGTGCTTGCCGTGGGCCACGACAGTGGCTTTCACGGTTGCGCCGGACACCAGGGGCGTACCAACCTTCAGTTCAGCGCCGTTGCCGACAGCCAGAACCTGGTCGATCACAATTTCCTGGCCTACGTCCGCAGCAATCTGTTCTACTTTAATTTTTTCGCCGGAAGCAACGCGATACTGCTTGCCGCCGGTTTTTATGACCGCGTACATGTTGACCTCTTGATATGAGTTCTGCAGACGAATTTCCGCAGAGCCCAAGAGTATAGCGCATTGCAATACAACACACCACCCCCGCTTTCAGCGACAGCACCGCAGCCTCGATGGTCGCAACGAAGCGCCTCCGGGGCTTCCTATAATCCGGTCTCTTTCTGTGACCACCATCTTGACTGACCACACCGCCCCCGCAGCATCCCCTCTCTTGCTCGTTGCACAAGACATGCACGAGGTCGACAAGGTCATTGGTCAGCGCCTGACGTCCAGCGTCCCTCTGGTGGCCCAGATATCGCAGTACATCATTGCCGCTGGCGGAAAACGCCTGCGACCGGCACTGCTGCTGATGGTCTGCGGCGCCCTGGGGTATCGGGGCGCACATCGGCACGGCCTCGCGGCCGTTGTGGAACTGATCCACACAGCCACACTGCTGCACGACGATGTCGTGGACGCGTCCACCCTGCGCAGAGGCCGCCCCACGGCGAACGAAACCTTTGGCAACCCCGCCAGCGTGCTTGTTGGCGATTTTCTGCACACCCGCTCCTTCCAGATGATGGTCGAGGCCGGCAGCATGCGGATCATGGAGATACTCTCGGAGGCCACCAACGTGATCGCCGAGGGTGAGGTGTTGCAGCTGATGAACATGCATGACGCATCGCTCGACGAAGCGGGCTACCTGCGCGTCATTCGCTCTAAAACCGCCAAACTGTTTGAAGCCAGCGCACGCCTCGGCGCAGTACTCGCCGAGAGCTCGCCTGAAATTGAGGAAGCTTGCGCAACCTACGGACAAGCGTTGGGCACCGCTTTCCAGATCATTGACGACGTCCTCGACTACGACGGGGATGCGACTGAGATGGGGAAAAACCTGGGGGACGATCTGCGCGAAGGCAAGTCCACCCTCCCCCTCATCGCGGCCATGGAGCGCGGCACCGAAATTCAGGCGCAGGTCGTGCGCCAAGCCATTGAACAAGGCTCGACCGACCAACTGGCAGACATCGTGCAAATCGTCCGCGAGACCGGCGCACTGGAAGTCACACGGGCCGCCGCCTTTGGCGAGGCCCGCCGGGCCATGGCGGCTGCAGAGCAATTACCCACCAATGCATATTCAGCAGCTTTGCTAGAATTGGCCGCACAGTTGCTAACAAGACGCAACTGATCTGCCCATTGCATCAGCTTCTGAGCGCAATCGTGGCACACGGGGTGTAGCTTAGCCTGGTAGAGCGCTACGTTCGGGACGTAGAGGCCGGAGGTTCGAATCCTCTCACCCCGACCATAAATACCAGTGCATTTTCAGCAATAGCGCCCTTTTTGTGGTGCTGTTGCCAATCTCGAATCTCTGTACAGCCTTCAGATGATCGGCGATGATAGGATGGTTTCTTTTCCACACCTAACATATTTCCGGTTACATGGCCGCTGTCGATACTGCCCCCAAAGAAGCCTCCGCAGTGGCCCTCCCCGGATTGGGCAGGGCCCTGATGTCTGCTGGCAAGCTGACCCAAAAGGCAGCAGAGGACATTTACAAAAAATCACAAACTAGCCGGACCAGCTTTATTGCCGAACTGACCGGTTCTGGCGCGGTGTCAGCTGCCGACTTGGCCCATACCGTGTCGGCTGTGTTTGGCGCACCCTTACTCGATCTGGATGCGATTGATCCGTTACGGCTTCCGAAAGAACTGCTCGACGGTAAGATATGCCAAGCATATCGGGTTGTTGTGCTCAGCAAACGGAATAATCGGCTGATTGTTGCGACTGCAGACCCTACGGACCAGGAAGCAGCCGAGAAAATAAAATTCACCACCCAGATGGGGGTGGACTGGATTATTGCGGAGTACGACAAGCTCAGCCGCCTGGTAGAAACCACCACCAAATCGGCCAGTGAGTCTTTGGAAACGCTGACGGGTGGTGGTGGTGATTTTGAATTTGACGACGCGCCCATCGAAGAGGCACCAGACAACAACGATACCGGGGCTACTGATGTAGAAGATGCTCCCATCGTCAAATTCTTGCACAAAATGCTGCTGGATGCATTCAATATGCGTGCGTCGGATTTGCATTTTGAACCTTATGAGCATCAATACCGCGTGAGATTTCGGATTGATGGTGAATTGCGAGAAATCGCGTCCCCACCAATAGCCATCAAGGACAAACTGGCATCTCGCATCAAGGTGATTTCTCGCCTGGACATTTCTGAAAAGCGGGTGCCGCAAGACGGGCGCATGAAACTCAAGGTGGGCCCGGACAGAGTCATTGATTTCCGGGTCAGCACCCTCCCGACCTTGTTTGGGGAAAAGATTGTTATCCGTATTCTGGACCCCAGCAGCGCCAAGCTGGGTATTGATGCATTGGGCTATGAACCCCAGGAGAAAGAGCGCCTGCTTGAGGCCATTGGGCGCCCCTATGGAATGATTTTGGTCACGGGCCCCACAGGCTCCGGTAAAACCGTTTCCCTTTATACCTGCTTGAATCTTCTCAACAAGCCAGGTGTCAATATTGCCACAGCGGAAGACCCATCCGAAATCAATCTTCCAGGCGTTAACCAAGTTAATGTGAATGAAAAGGCTGGACTAACCTTTGCGGTAGCCCTCAAGTCCTTTCTGCGGCAAGATCCCGACATTATCATGGTCGGTGAAATCCGTGATCTGGAAACTGCGGACATTTCCATCAAGGCAGCACAAACGGGGCATTTGGTGTTATCAACGCTTCACACCAATGATGCCCCCACTACTTTGACGCGCATGCGCAATATGGGGATCGCCCCGTTCAATATTGCTTCCAGCGTTATTCTCATCACAGCGCAGCGCTTGGCACGCAGGTTGTGTCCCGTCTGCAAAGCGCCCGCCGACATACCACATGAATCGCTGCTCGAAGCAGGGTACAAAGAAGAAGAAATTGATGGAAGCTGGGTCACCTACCGCCCCGTAGGCTGCTCCGCTTGCAACAACGGATATAAGGGACGGGTAGGCATCTACCAGGTCATGCCGATCTCTGAGGACATCCAACGTATCATCCTGCGCGACGGGAGTGCACTTGAAATCGCCGAGCAGGCGAGAGCTGAAGGCGTGCGCTCACTCCGCGAATCCGGCCTGCACAAGGCAAGACTGGGCTTCACTTCCCTAGAAGAAGTGCTTGCCGTCACCAACGAATAACGACTAGAGGGTCCAGCATGGCAACCGCTGCATCACGGGATATCAAGGATTTTGTTTTTGAATGGGAAGGCAAGGATCGCCACGGCAAGATAGTCCGGGGCGAGGTGCGTGCGTCTGGCGAGAACCAGGTGCAAGCCACGCTCCGCCGCCAAGGCGTTTTTCCCACAAAGATCAAGAAACGCCGGATGCGCTCTGGCAAGAAGATAAAGCCCAAAGACATCGCTTTGTTCACGCGTCAGCTTGCGACAATGATGAAAGCAGGCGTTCCACTTCTGCAATCGTTTGATATTGTGGGACGAGGGAATACCAACGCAAGTGTTACAAAACTACTCAACGACATCCGCTCCGATGTCGAAACAGGGACTTCCCTGAATGCTGCATTCCGCAAGCATCCCATGTATTTCGATAGCCTCTACTGCAATCTTGTGGAGGCAGGCGAAGCAGCCGGTATTTTGGAAGCCCTGCTGGACCGCTTGGCCACCTACATGGAAAAAACGGAAGCCATCAAATCAAAAATCAAATCTGCTTTGATGTATCCCATTTCTGTGGTAATCGTTGCTTTTGTGGTTGTTACGGTCATCATGATTTTTGTAATCCCTGCATTTAAGGAGGTTTTTACATCGTTTGGTGCCGACCTGCCTGCTCCCACACTTTTCGTAATGGGTATTAGCGAAGTCTTCGTAAAATGGTGGTGGTTGATCTTCGGTGTAATTGGTGGAGGGTTTTTCTTTTTCATGCAGGCCTGGAAAAGAAATGAAAAAATGCAGATGTTCATGGACCGCGTGCTATTGAAGATTCCAATTTTTGGGGCTTTGATCGATAAATCCTGCGTTGCACGCTGGACGCGTACTCTGTCCACGATGTTTGCGGCAGGGGTGCCACTGGTTGAAGCTCTGGACTCCGTCGGTGGTGCTTCGGGCAATTCGGTGTATTCCATGGCAACCGAAAAAATCCAGCAGGAAGTCTCTACCGGTACTAGCCTGACCGCAGCCATGGGCAACGCTAATATTTTTCCCTCCATGGTCCTTCAGATGTGCGCTATCGGGGAAGAATCAGGTTCCATTGACCACATGCTGGGCAAGGCTGCGGATTTCTATGAGGCAGAAGTGGACGAAATGGTGGCGGGCTTGTCCAGCCTGATGGAGCCCATCATCATTGTGTTCCTGGGTACGCTGATTGGCGGCATCGTCGTCTCCATGTACCTCCCAATCTTCAAACTCGGCCAAGTTGTGTAATGGAGATGCCCGTTTGGTGGAATGCAAGTTTGGGCGGGATATTGGGGCTTGTGATCGGTAGTTTTCTCAATGTGGTTATTTATCGACTTCCCAAAATGATGGAACGCCAGTGGGCTCAGGAAATCCGGGCTGCGCAGGCGGAGCTAACGCAAGAAGACGCTGTTTCCGCGCCTGAGCAGGAGCGGTTCAACCTCATGGTTCCCCGTTCCCGCTGCCCATCGTGTGGGCACATGGTCCAGTGGTACGAGAACATCCCTGTTTTGAGCTACCTTTTTCTGCGCGGGCGCTGCTCCGCGTGCAAGGCGCGGATCTCGGTACGCTATCCCTTGATCGAGATGGCGACGGGGGCCCTTTTCTTCCTGTGCATCCAGCGCTGGGGGATGACGCCCACGGGGCTCGTCTGGTGCGGGTTCTCGGCAGCCTTGGTCGCCTTGGCGTTCATCGACTGGGACACGACGCTGCTCCCGGACGACATCACTTTGCCGTTGCTGTGGGCTGGCCTGCTCGCTTCCGCGCTGCAGTGGATTGAGGTGCCCTTGTATGCCTCCGTGCTCGGAGCGGCAGCGGGGTATCTTTCGCTCTGGCTGGTTTACTGGGGATTCAAGCTCGCAACGGGCAAGGAAGGCATGGGCTATGGGGACTTCAAGCTGTTTGCCGCACTGGGTGCTTGGTTCGGCTGGCAGGCACTGATCCCCATCATCCTGATGTCCTCAGTCATCGGTGCCGTCATCGGTATCGGGATGAAAGTCTTCAGCAGCCTGCGTGAAGGCGGCTACATCCCTTTCGGCCCCTTCCTGGTCGGCGCTGGTTTTACCGCCATGGTGTTTGGCCCCAACGCTATCCTTAACGCTGTCTTGAACCTTCTGGGCCTATAAACGATGAATCCGCGCAGGCGCCCCTTGCGCCTTGGCTTGACCGGGGGCATTGGCAGCGGAAAGAGCACCGTGGGCGGCATGTTCGCCGCGCTGGGAGGCAGCCTGATCGATGCAGACCAACTGGCTCGCGACGTGACAGGCCCGCAAGGGGCGGCCATGAACGCAATCAGAGCCACTTTCGGGGCAGACTTCGTGGATGCCTCCGGCGCACTGGACCGCGCGCGAATGCGTGCTCTGGTCTTCAGCCACCCCGAGGCACGCGCCCAGCTCGAAGGGATCGTGCACCCTCTGGTTACCCTGCATAGCAACGCGAAGGCCCAGCAGGCTGCGGACCAAGGCCATGCCCTGATCGTATTTGACATCCCGCTGCTGGCGGAATCCGGCCGGTGGGCCCGCAGGCTCGATGCGGTCGTGGTGGTGGATTGCTCTGAAGAAACTCAGATCCAGCGGGTCATGCAACGCAGCGGCCTGGCGCGAGAGGTGGTGCAAGGCATCATCGCCTCGCAGGCAAGCCGCACGGCGCGGCGCGCCGTGGCAGATGCCGTGATTGCCAACGACAGGGATTGCTCGCTAGAGGACCTGCGCCTGCAGACCCGGCAAGTGGCCACGCTGTTCGGGCTATGATGCGAACGAAACCGTTTGTGCTTTCACCCCATGCCGTGCGCCACCGGCGTCAGAATACTCCCTGAGCCCCCAGGAACCCGCCAGCGTGATCCTTTACGAATATCCCTTTAACGAGCGTCTCAGAACCTATCTGCGGCTTGAGCAGTTGTTCCGCCGGTTGGGAGAACTGATTCCCCGCTCCCACGCGCTCGACCACCACTTTGCGCTGGTAACCATCTTCGAAATCATGGATGTGGCGGCACGGGCCGACCTCAAGTCGGATGTGCTCAAGGACATCGAGAAGCACAAGCACCAGCTCGATAGCTACCGTGGCAATCCCTCGATCTCCGAAGCGGCCCTTGACGCAGTCATTGCCCAACTCGACCGTTGTTTCACAGCTCTCAACACCCAATCAGGCAAGTCCGGACACTTGCTCACCGAAAACGACTGGCTGATGAGCATCCGCAGCCGGGTGGGCATTCCCGGTGGCACCTGCGGGTTCGATTTGCCTGCGTATTACGCGTGGCAGCACCATGAACCGGGTGTGCGCCAGCAGGCCCTCGAAGAGTGGGCATCGACCCTGGCCCCGCTGGCCGAATCCATCTATGTGTTGCTCAAGCTGCTGCGCGACTCTGGCGTTCCCCAGAAGGTGGCAGCAGAGCGCGGTCAATTTCAGCAGAACCTGCCGCAGGGCCGCACATTCCAGTTGCTGCGTCTGCGCATTGACCCGGCCCTGAACCTGATTCCCGAGATCAGTGGCAACCGCCTGATCGTCTCGGTGCGGCTCATGCGCCTGGAAAGTGATGGGCGCCTGCATGCAAGCAATGAAGATGCGGCCTTCGAGCTGACCCTGTGCGCGTAAGCTGCGGCGCCAGATAGGCAGCAGGCAAGGACATTGAGAACGACGACGAGCATGGCCAACTCTACGCACACCCAACCACGAGCACGCATCGTCACCTGCCCCAGTTGTGGCGGTGACAGTGTCTACAGCCCCGCCAACGTGTACCGCCCATTCTGCAGCGAGCGGTGCAAGCAGATCGACCTCGGCGCCTGGGCCAGCGAGGATTTCCGCATGCCTGCAGAGGCTCCACCCGCCGACGAACCTTATGGCGATCCTCGCCTGCAGCACTGACCTCGACTGGGAATTGCCCAGGATTTCAAACAAAATTGGGCTCTAGCGCGTACCAGTGAGGCGCTAGCAGCTATCAATTCAGCAGCAAACGAAAGTCATTCCGGCGAATATTCCAGGCCACGCTCTTCAGCGAGCCACTGCAGCACCGGGTAGGCACCGGGCAGCACCGGTGACACCGTCAGTGGCATCTGCTGCCACTCCATGGTCTGCCCTTCGCGCATTTCGAACTCGCCCGACCATTCCCAGACCTTGCACCAGTGCAAGCGCACCAGGGCATGTGGGTAGTCGTGTTCCGTGACTTTCCAGACACTAGCAGCGCCGATGGTCACACCCAGCTCTTCCACCAGCTCTCTGCGCAGCGCCTGCTCCACAGTTTCGCCCGCTTCGACCTTGCCGCCCGGAAACTCCCAATACCCGGCATAAGGCTTTCCCGGCGGGCGTGTGGAGAGCAACATCGCGCCATCGGCCCGCAAGAGGATACCGACAGCCACCTCGGTGTGCTTGCGCGCCGTGGTCGCGGCCGGTGTTGCAGGCGCAGCAGCGGATTTGGCAACAGAATCAACCATCGTGGCGCCCCGCATAGTCACGCGCAAACTGGTAGGCCACGCGGCCACTGCGCGAGCCGCGCTCCAGCGCCCAGACCAGCGCCTCGGGCCGGGCCGCAGCAATCGCGGCGCCAGAGACCCCGAAGGAGGCCAGCCACTGGGCGACGATGGTCAGGTACTCCTCCTGGCTGAAGGGGTAGAAGCTCACCCACAGGCCAAACCGCTCTGACAGCGAAATCTTCTCCTCCACCACTTCACCGGGGTGCACTTCGCCATCAGCGGTGTGGGTGTACGTGAGGTTTTCAGCCATGTATTCGGGCAACAGGTGGCGCCGGTTGCTGGTGGCGTAGATCAGCACATTGGGCGTGGCGGCGGCCACCGATCCATCCAGGATCGACTTGAGCGCCTTGTAGCCTGGCTCGCCGTCTTCAAAGCTCAGGTCATCGCAAAAGATGATGAATTTCTCGGGCCGGTCGGCCACCACATCCACGATATCCGGCAGGTCGACCAGATCCGCCTTGTCCACCTCGATCAGGCGCAGGCCCTGTCCGGCGTACGCATTCAGGCAGGCCTTGATGAGCGACGACTTGCCGGTTCCACGCGCACCGGTCAGCAGCACGTTGTTGGCGGGCTTGCCCAACACAAACTGCTCGGTATTGCGCTGAATCTTTTCCTTTTGCCCGTCGATCTCTTTGAGATCCGCCAGCTGCATCGCAGCCACATGGCGCACGGGCTCCAGGGTGCCGTGGCCACTGCTGCGCTTGCGGTAACGCCAGGCGATGGACAAAGACCAGTCCGGCGCTCCCAGGGGCTGGGGCAGCACAGACTCGATGCGGGCGATCAGCTGCTCGGCCCGCTCGATCAGATGTTCAAATTTTTGATTCATTTCGGGCCTAGCGCTTATCTATCAAGCGCCAAAAGCTATCAAAATAGGAGCATTCTTTACGAACGATAGTCCGCATTGATCGTGACGTACTCGTGGCTGAAATCGCAGGTCCACACCGTGTCGGAAGCCTCGCCCCGGCCCAGCAGCACACGCACCGTGATCTCGCTTTGCTTCATCACGCGCTGGCCGTCTTCCTCGCGGTAGGCGGGGTTGCGTCCGCCCTGAATGGCCACGTGTACGTCGTCCAGGTACAGATCAATACCGGTCTGGTCGAGGTCGTCAATGCCCGCGTAGCCCACGGCCGCGAGGATGCGGCCCAGGTTTGGGTCGCTGGCATAGAACGCGGTTTTTACCAACGGCGAATGGGCGATGGCGTACGCCACCTTGCGGCACTCTTCGCCGGTCTTGCCACCTTCTACCTGCACGGTGATGAACTTGGTAGCGCCTTCGCCGTCGCGCACAATGGCCTGGGCGAGCTTTTGCGATACCGCCAGCATGGCGGCCTTGAGGGCCTGGCCCTCGGCGCTTGCCAGAGAAGTGATGGGCGCATGCGTGGCCTTGTTGGTCGCCACAACCACAAATGAATCGTTGGTGGAGGTGTCGCCATCGATGGTGACGCGGTTGAACGAGCCATCGGCCAGTTCGCGAGCCAGCTGCTGCATGACGGCAGGGGCCACGCAAGCGTCCGTGGCCATGAAGCCGAGCATGGTGGCCATGTTGGGCCGGATCATGCCCGCGCCCTTGCTGATGCCAGTGATGGACACGGTGGCACCACCAACCTTCACTTGGGCAGAAAAGGCCTTGGGCAAGGTGTCCGTGGTCATGATGCCTTCTGCGGCGCGCGCCCAGTGGCCCGGCTGCGCGTCGGCAATGGCGGCGGGCAGGCCTGCCTCGATGCGGTCATTGGGCAGCGGCTCCATGATCACGCCGGTGGAAAACGGCAGGATCTGCTCGGGCGCTACGCTGAGCTGGCGCGCGAGGGCAACGCACGTGGCGCGCGCACGCGCCAGGCCATCACCGCCCGTGCCAGCGTTGGCATTGCCGGTGTTGATCAGCATGGCACGGATGGGCTGTCCGCTGGCAAGGTGATCGCGGCTGATCTGCACCGGCGCCGCGCAAAAACGGTTCTGCGTGAACACGCCCGCCACGCTGGCGCCCTCATCCAGCAGGAACACGGTGAGATCCTTGCGGTTGGCTTTGCGCACACCGGCTTCGGCAACGCCAATGCGCACTCCAGCAATCGGGTGCAGATCAGCGGCAACGGGGGCAACTAGATTGACGGGCATGGGGGTCCTTCTGAAAAACTGCGGCCGATTATCCGGAAAACCGTGGCACGCCAATGAAAACACGGGCCGAAGCCCGTGTTGTGTGGATCAGGAAATCAGGCGAGCTTGCCGTGGCACTGCTTGTACTTCTTGCCGCTGCCACAAGGGCAAGGATCGTTGCGGCCCACACGCATGCCCTCCGGCAGCGCCAAGTCCTGCGCCTGCGCATCCACGGTGGTTTGGACCTCGCCCGTTTCGGTCGGCGCGGTATAGGTCACGTTGGCAATGCTTTCGCCGCGGCTTTCCATCTCTTGTGCGGCCTGGTCCAACTGCTCCTGCGACTGCACCTGCACAGTCATGAGGATCTTGGTGACTTCGTTCTTGACCTGGTCGATCAGCTGGCGGAACAGCTCGAAGGCCTCGCGCTTGTATTCCTGCTTCGGTTGCTTCTGCGCATAGCCACGCAGGTGAATGCCCTGGCGCAGATAGTCCAGTGCGGAGAGGTGGTCGCGCCAATTGGAGTCGAAGCTCTGCAGCAGCACCATGCGCTCGAACTGCGTGAAGTTCTCGCGCCCAACCTGCGCCACCTTGGCGTCAAACGAGGCATGGGCAGCGGCCAGCACCTTCTCCAGGATTTCATCGTCGGTGATGGCGCTGGCGCCCTGCACCACCTGCTGCAGGGCAATCGACACCTGCCATTCTTCAGCCAGCACCTTCTCTAGCGCGGCGAGGTCCCACTGCTCTTCCACCGATTCGGCGGGCACATACTGGCGCACCAGATCGGTCATGCAGTCTTCGCGCATGGCGGCGATCACGTCGGACAGGTCAGCCGCATCCAGGATGTCGTTGCGCTGCTGGTAGATCACCTTGCGCTGGTCGTTGGACACATCGTCGTATTCCAGCAGCTGTTTGCGGATGTCGAAGTTGCGGGCTTCCACCTTGCGCTGGGCCGACTCGATGCTTCGCGTCACGATGCCGGCTTCGATGGCTTCGCCATCGGGCATCTTCAGGCGGTCCATGATGGCCTTGACGCGGTCGCCCGCGAAGATGCGCATCAGGGAATCGTCCAGGCTCAGGTAGAAACGCGACGAGCCCGGGTCGCCCTGACGGCCCGAGCGGCCGCGCAGCTGGTTGTCGATGCGGCGGGATTCGTGGCGCTCGGTGGCGATGATGCGCAAGCCACCCAGTTCCTTGACCTTCTCGTGATCGATCTTCCACTGCTCGCGCAACGCCGCCACCTTGGCCGCGCGCTCCGTTTCAGACAGGGTCTCGTCGGCCTCGATGGCCGCCACATCCTTTTCAATGTTGCCGCCCAGCACGATGTCGGTCCCGCGCCCGGCCATGTTGGTCGCGATGGTGATCATGCCCGCACGGCCTGCCTGGGCCACGATGTCCGCCTCCCGTGCATGCTGCTTGGCGTTCAGCACCTGGTGCGGCAGGCCTTCCTTGTTCAGGAGCTGGTCGATGATTTCAGAGTTCTCGATCGACGTGGTGCCCACCAGAACGGGCTGGCCGCGCTCGTGGCATTCACGGATGTCCTTGATGGCGGCTTCGTACTTCTCGCGCGTGGTCTTGTAAACGCGGTCCAGCTGGTCGTCGCGGCGGCTGGGGCGGTTCGGCGGGATGACCACGGTTTCCAGGCCGTAGATTTCCTGGAACTCGTAAGCCTCGGTATCGGCCGTGCCGGTCATGCCGGCGAGCTTGTTGTACAGGCGGAAATAGTTCTGGAAGGTGATCGAAGCCAGCGTCTGGTTTTCGGCCTGGATGTTCACGCCTTCCTTGGCTTCCACGGCCTGGTGCAGGCCTTCGCTCCAGCGGCGGCCCGACATCAGGCGGCCGGTGAACTCGTCCACGATCACGATCTCACCGTTTTGCACCACATAGTGCTGGTCGCGGTGATACAGGTGGTTGGCACGCAGCGCCGCATACAGGTGGTGCATCAGCGTGATGTTGGCCGGGTCGTACACCGAGGCCCCCTCGGCAATCAGGCCCTGGCTAGCCAGGATGCGCTCAGCGCTCTCGTGGCCCTGCTCTGTCAGGAACACCTGGTGCGTCTTTTCGTCGAGCGTGAAGTCGCCCGGCTTGGTCACGCCTTCACCCGTGCGCGGGTCGGCTTCACCTTCCTGGCGCACCAGCAGCGGCACCACCTTGTTCATGGCGATGTACATCGCCGTATGGTCTTCGGCCTGGCCGCTGATGATCAGCGGTGTGCGGGCTTCGTCGATCAGGATCGAGTCCACCTCATCGACGATGGCGAAGTTCAGGCCTTGCTGCACGCGGTCCTGCGCCTCATAGACCATGTTGTCGCGCAGGTAGTCAAAGCCGTACTCATTGTTCGTGCCGTACGTAATGTCGGCGCGGTAAGCCTCCTGCTTTTGCTCGCGCGGCATGTTGGGCAGGTTGATGCCCACCGTGAGGCCCAGGAAGTTGTACAGGCGCCCCATCCACTGCGCATCGCGGTTGGCGAGGTAGTCGTTGACTGTCACCACATGCACACCCTTGCCCGACAGGGCATTGAGGTACACGGGCAAGGTGGCGGTGAGGGTCTTGCCCTCGCCCGTCCGCATTTCGGAGATCTTGCCAAAGTGCAGCGCCATGCCTCCCAGCAGCTGCACATCAAAGTGCCGCATCTTCATGATGCGCTTGGAGCCCTCGCGCACCACGGCAAAGGCTTCGGGCAGGATGTCATCCAGCGATTCGCCCTTGGCCACGCGCTCCTTGAACTCCTGCGTCTTGGCCTTGAGCTGCTCGTCCGACAGTTTCTCGTAGTCGGGCTCCATCGCGTTGATGCGGGTCACCGTCTTGCGGTACTGCTTGAGGAGCCGGTCGTTGCGGCTGCCGAATAGTTTGGTGAGGAAGTTGGTGGCCATGCGAACAGGACCGCTTGCCCCGCTGCAAGCAGCGCGTCAAGCGACCGAAATCCCTAAGATGAATTGAGTTCAGGTGGGTCCATCACCAGGGATTGCAAGCACTGCAATCCCGGGCCGTGAACACCGGACCCGCGATTTTACCTGCCTGCTGCAGGTGTGGCCGGCTGGCCGGGCGATGCGTGCGGCTGGATCGCCGCAACCTGCGCACCCGCAGCCGTGCCGCCAGCGCTGAGAAACTTCTGTGGGTCCTGGAAAACCCCTTGCACCAGCACCTCAAAGTGAAGGTGGGGACCGGTGGAACGCCCTGTGGTTCCCACTTCGGCAATCTTCTGGCCACGGCGCACGATGTCGCCCTGCTTGACCAAGGTGCGCGATGCGTGGGCGTAGCGCGTGACCAGCTGGTTGCCGTGGTCCACCTCGATCATGTTGCCGTAAGCCGGATGGTATTCCTGCGTCACGACTACACCCCCCGCAGCTGCCAGGATCGGTGTTCCGGTATCTGCCTGAAAATCCAGGCCCGTGTGCAAGGCCGACTGGCCGGTGATTGGGTCTACGCGCCAGCCAAACGCCGAGCCCGGCACCCGTCCGGTGACAGGCGCATGGGTAGGAATCATCTTCTTGCGGATGTGCTGGTCAAAAAGGCGCGATTCGAGCACGGTCATCAAATCCACACGCTGGTTGGTCAGGCGCTCCAGCTCGTCAAGGGTGGATTGCAGTTCCTCCATGGAGAGATTGCGTGCACTGACCAACACCCCTCCACGCCCATCGGGCTTCTGGACATCGGCCGGCGCCATGCCTGCAAGGCCCAGCACGCGGTCGCCCAAGGATTCCAGCTGCACCATGCGGGCCTGCATCTCGCCAACGCGGCGGGCCATGGCATCCAGATTGGCACGCATGAAACGGTCCCGCTCTGCAAACTCGTCCTTGACGACCAGCCGTACCAATGACCCCACAATCGGCCAGCCTTCACGCGCGCCCTTGAGAAACACCCAGTGGTACAGCGTCGCAGCCACCAGCATGAGGCACAGCGACAGCAAGAGCCCTGCCAGGATCAGGCGGGTGCCCGACAAGTGAATGGCCCGGCTGCGCGCCAGCCTGGCGTCCGTGATAATCAGATGCACTACGAATTCTCCACGCCCGAAGACGCACACCATGAACCGCCGCCACTACGCCGTCACCCTGCAGCAAGCCAGCGAGGACTCTCCCACGCTGGCCAAGCTCACAGCGCTGACACGCGACTCCAGTGATCGGCTCAAGGCCATTGAAATGCTGATTCCTGCGGCGCTGCGCCCAGCGATCCAGGCCGGCCCCATTGATGGAGACTCCTGGTGCCTGCTGGTCAAAAGCAATGCCGCCGCGGCAAAAATACGCCAACTGCTGCCTGCTTTGCAGGCGCATTTGCGCAGCCGGGGGTGGGAGGTTAACGCGATTCGCCTGAAAGTTCAAACCTGACGGTCAACGCCAGGATCAGGGAATGCGGTGAGGAACAGGAGAAAACTGGTGCCGGTTGTCGGAATCGAACTGACGACCTACCGCTTACAAGGCGGGTGCTCTACCAACTGAGCTAAACCGGCGAAGGCTGCATTTTATCGTGGAAAAAGCAGCCTCAAAAAAACAAGGGGCGGTTATTTCACCCGCTTGAGCGATGGCCGAGCACCACCCGCAGCCGGAGGTGGTCGCGGTGCGTCACCCCCTTCGTCGCCATCTTTCCTGCCGTCATCCGCAGACACCAACTGCACCACGCGGTCCTCGGAAGTTTGCGCTCCACTTGCAGCAGTAGCATCTTCGGAAGACACCGCTTCTGCCAGCATGGGCGCGATGGCCCCGGCAGCAGCCGCACCACCAGCCAGCACATCCACCGGGGGCGGAAACGCCATACCTTGCCCGTTTTCACGGGCATAGATGGCGATCACCCGCCCCACCGGCACGAGGATCTCACGCGGCTTGCCGCCAAACCGGGCCTTGAACTCGATGAAATCGTTGCCCAGTTGCAAGGCACTCGTCGCATCAAAACTGATGTTCAGGACGATCTCACCATCCTTCACGTATTCACGCGGCACCTGCACCGAATCATCGACACGCACCGCCACATACGGCGTCAGCCCGTTGTCGGTGCACCACTCGTACAAGGCACGAATGAGGTACGGGCGTGTGGACGTGGATTCCTGTGCGGTCATGAAGGTGAAAGGCAACTGCTGTGGATAGGGAGCGGGGCAGGCCGCAAGTTACTTGCGCATGACCTTCTCGGATGGGGTCAACGCCTCGATGTACGCAGGGCGCGAGAAGATGCGTTCTGCATACTTGAGCAACGGAGCTGCATTCTTGCTGAGGTCGATGCCATAGTAGTCGAGGCGCCACAGCAGCGGGGCAATGGCCACGTCGAGCATGGAGAAGTTGTCACCCAGCATGTACTTGTTCTTGAGGAACACAGGAGCCAGCTGCGTCAGGCGGTCACGGATGTGCGCACGCGCCTTTTCCAGCGCCTTTTCGTTGCCCTTGGTCGCGCGCGACTCCAGGATGTTCACGTGCACGAACAACTCCTTCTCGAAGTTGAGCAGGAACAGGCGCACACGGGCGCGGTCTACGGGGTCGCCGGGCATCAGCTGGGGATGGGGGAAGCGCTCGTCGATGTACTCGTTGATGATGTTCGACTCGTACAGGATCAGATCGCGCTCGACCAGAATGGGAACCTGGCCGTAGGGGTTCATCACGCTGATGTCTTCGGGCTTGTTGTACAGGTCCACATCGCGGATTTCAAAGTCCATGCCCTTTTCGAACAAGACAAAACGGCAGCGGTGGGAGAAGGGACAGGTCGTACCCGAGTAAAGCACCATCATGGTGGGAGGCTCCTAAAAATCAAAAGAGTGGGACGCCAAAAGCGCCCACTCTGCAAAAAAACCAAGGCACCCCGAAGGGTGCTTTCAATGGATATGACTGCTGCGCGCGTTACTTCACATCTTTCCAGAAGGCTGCGTTGAGCCTCCAGGCAATCACCGTGAACACACCCAGGAAAATCAGCACCCAGACACCCACTCGCTTGCGGGTGTTTTGCGCGGGTTCTGCCATCCACTGCATGTAGTTCACCAGGTCACCCACAGTCTGGTCGTACTGCAGTGGGGTCATCAGACCAGGCCTGACCTGCTCCCAACCCTTGAAAACCTGGGTCTTGTGGCCATGGCTTTCGTGCTCTTCAAACACTGGGCGGCGATCACCCTGCAGCTCCCACAACACGTGGGGCATGCCCACGTTGGGGAACACGAGATTGTTCCAGCCGGTCGGCTTGGTTTCGTCGCGGTAGTAAGTACGCAGGTAGGTGTACAGGTAATCCGCACCCGAACCACCGGCGCCAGCACGCGAACGGGCGATCACGGTCAGATCGGGGGGATTGGCACCAAACCAGGCCTTGGCCTGCTTGGGATCAATCGCCGCCTTCATGGTTTCGCCGACCTTGTCCGTAGTGAACAGCAGGTTGTCCTTGACCTGCTGATCGGTCAAACCGATGTCTTTCAGGCGATTGAACCGCATGAACGCTGCGGAGTGGCAATTCAGGCAATAGTTGACGAAAACCTTGGCGCCATTTTGCAGCGAGGCCAGATCGTTCGTCTTGACGGGGGCCTTGTCCAGCGGAATGCCACCGCCCGCAGCCAGTGCAGAGCCAGCAGCCAGACCCAGGGCGGCCACCAACGTGAGGATGATTTTCTTCATTGTTGTTATCTCCTGGGGCTCAGTGCGCCACAAAGGTCACGCGGTCGGGCACGGCCTTGGCCTCGCCAATACGGCTCCACCAGGGCATCAGCAGGAAGAACCCAAAGTAGAACAGCGTACCCACCTGCGACACACGTTCGCCAATGGGCGAAGGGGGTTGCACACCCAGGTAGCCCAGGATCAGGAAGATGATCACGAACACGCCGTACAGGTACTTGTGCCAGTCGGGACGGTAGCGGATCGACTTCACCGGGCTGTGGTCCAGCCAGGGCAGGAAGAACAGGATGATCACGGCACCCCCCATCACCACCACACCCCAGAACTTGGCATCGATCGACAGCATCAGCACCGCCGCCACGACGGCAGCACCAGCGATGCCGACCTTGATGAAGCTGGGCAACTTGGCCTTGAACACACCAAAGGCAGCACCCGCCAGCACACACAGCACCAGAACGTACATCATCTCGGTCGTGATGGCACGCAGCATCGAGTAGAACGGTGTGAAGTACCAGACCGGCGCGATGTGCAACGGCGTCACCAGCGGATCGGCCGGGATGAAGTTGTTGTACTCCAGGAAGTAGCCACCAAACTCAGGCGCAAAGAACACCACGGCCGTGAACGCCATCAGGAACATGCTCAGCGCGAAGATGTCGTGCACCGTGTAGTAGGGATGGAAAGGCACGCCATCGAGCGGCTTGCCATTGGCATCCTTGGGCGCCTTGGGGCCCTTGATTTCCACGCCATCGGGATTGTTGGAACCCACGTCGTGCAACGCCAGCAAGTGGGCCACCACCAAGCCGAGCAGCACCAGCGGGACAGCGATCACATGGAAGCTGAAGAAGCGGTTCAGCGTGGCATCACCCACCACGAAGTCGCCACGGATCAGCAAGGCCAGATCAGGACCGATAAAGGGGATGGCAGCGAACAGGTTCACGATCACCTGGGCTCCCCAGTACGACATCTGGCCCCAGGGCAGCAGGTAGCCCATGAAGGCCTCTGCCATCAGGCACAGAAAGATGGCGCAGCCGAAGATCCAGACCAGTTCGCGCGGCTTGCGGTAGCTGCCGTAGATGAGCCCACGGAACATGTGCAGGTACACCACCACAAAGAACGCTGAGGCGCCTGTGGAGTGCATGTAGCGGATCAGCCAGCCCCAGGGCACATCGCGCATGATGTACTCGACCGAAGCAAACGCCAGGCTGGCGTCGGGCTTGTAGTGCATGACCAGGAAGATGCCGGTCACGATCTGGATCACCAGCACAACGAGGGCCAGCGAGCCGAAGATGTACCAGAAGTTGAAGTTCTTCGGAGCGTAGTACTCCGACATGTGCACCTTGTAGGCGTCAAAAGCGGTCGGGAAGCGGTTCTCGAACCAGTTCGTGACCTTGGCGCCTGCCGAGGCGTTGGGGGAGATTTCCTTGAATTCAGCCATGTCGATTTACCTCAGGCCTTCTTGTCTTCGCCGATCAACAGCAGCGTGTCGGACAGGTACATGTGCGGCGGCACTTCCAGGTTGTCTGGCGCCGGCTTGTTTTTGAAGACCCGGCCAGCCACGTCGAACGTGGAGCCGTGGCAGGCGCACAGGAAGCCACCGTGCCAGTCGTCTGGCAGCGAGGGCTGTGGGCCGGTCTGGAACTTGTCTCCGGGCGAGCAACCCAGGTGGGTGCAGATGCCCACGCCCACAAACACTTCCGGCTTGATCGAACGGTGCTGGTTCTTGGCGTACTCGGGGGTGGGGTACGTCTTGCGATCCGACTTGGGATCGGCCAGCTGCGATTCCGTCTGAGCGAGAGACTCCAGCTGCTGGGGAGTGCGCTTCAGGATCCACACGGGCTTGCCACGCCATTCAACGGTCAGCTTTTCGCCGGGCTGAAGGGCGGAGATGTCCACCTCTACAGCGGCACCGGCCGCTCTGGCTTTTTCCGAAGGCTGAAAACTACTGACGAAAGGCACTGCAACTGCCACTCCGCCAGCGGCACCGGCACATCCGGACGCAATCAGCCACGTCCTTTTACTGGTGTCGACTGGTGTGTCACTCATGGGGATCCTCGGTAAACATCGCTATTGTTGGGTCAACCGCGAATTGTAGCGGAGTGAAAATGGTTATTTCAAAGTGGGTGACTGTCTTGACAGGGCACCGCGCCGGGCAATACTCCGGCATCACCATTCAAACAAGGAGCACACCATGGGGATGATGCAGGAGTTCAGGGAGTTTGCGGTCAAGGGCAATGTGATCGACCTTGCCGTCGGCGTGATCATTGGAGGGGCGTTCGGCAAGATTGTGGATTCGGTCGTGTCCGACCTGATCATGCCGGTGGTGGGACTGGTGTTCGGCAAACTCGACTTTTCCAACCTCTTCGTGGTGCTGGGGTCCGTGCCACCGGGCACGGCCATGACGCTCGATGCCCTCAAGAAGGCGGGCGTGCCGGTGTTTGCCTATGGCAACTTCCTGACCGTGGCCGTCAACTTCATCATTCTGGCGTTCATCATCTTCATGATGATCAAGCAGATCAATCGCCTCAAGCGCGAAGCCCCTGCGCCAGCCCCCGAAGCCCCAGCCGCGCCCGCCGAAGACATCGTCCTGTTGCGCGAGATCAGAGATAGCTTGAAAAAATAACGCCCCTTTGAGTCGCTACGCGCCTTCCCCCTGAAGGGGGACGCCGCCAGCGGGGCGGAGTGGCCCATGCGCGGTGGCTGCTGGCTCGGGGCGCGCCAGTTTGAAGCCCCATCCCTCAACAATCCGCTATCGAATCGATAGTTTTTTGTTTTTGCGCTTAGCCACAGCGCCATGGGACTGTTTCATCCACAAAGGGTCCGCGCCATGCGCACGGCCTCGATGAGGCTTGCAGCATCGGCAATACCCTGCCCCGCTATGTCAAACGCGGTGCCGTGGTCGGGGCTGGTGCGCACCAGGGGCAGGCCCAGGGTCACGTTCACCCCCTTGTCCACCCCGAGGTACTTCACCGGGATAAGCCCCTGGTCGTGGTACATGGCAATGACCACGTCGAACTCTCCAGCGCGATGGGGCGTACTGCGCGCGCGCATGAACACCGTGTCAGGAGCGAAGGGGCCCTGCACATCCAGCTGCTGCGCGCGCGCAGCGGCGATGGCCGGCGCAATCACCTCGGCTTCCTCGTTACCAAACAGCCCGCCCTCGCCCGCGTGGGGATTGAGCCCCGCCACCGCGATGCGCGGCGCCCGCCCCAGGCTGCGCACCAGGGCAGCGTGCGTGATTTGCAACGTCTGCAGGACGTTGTCCGTGGTGACCTCCGCAATGGCATCGCGCAGCGACATGTGGATGCTGACCAGCACCGTGCGCAGCTCGTCGCTGGCGAGCATCATGCGCACGGGCATTTGCGCCAGCGATACCCCCTGGTGCGCGACGGCCTCTGCCTGCAGCAGCTCGGTGTGGCCCGGAAATGCCACGCCCGCTGCCGCCAAGGCCTCCTTGTGCAAGGGCCCCGTGACCAGCCCCGCCACCTCGCCCCGCAGCGCCGCGCGGGCGGCCCAGACCACGCTGTCTGCGGCGGCACGGCCAGCGGCGGCGCCAATCTGCCCCCAGGGCTGCGGGCCAGGAATGCCTGGCAACTGCAACACCGGAACACAGCGGGGCGGCATGTCCAGCACATCGGCGGGCGCAGCAATCTGTGCCACGGGTACCATGGGCACGCCGGGCCGCACGATGGCCTGGGCCGCACGCCGCAAGGTGGCGACATCGCCCACCACGAAGCAACCCACCAAATCGGCTGGCGCATCGCGAAAGGCCTTGGCCACGATTTCGGGGCCGATGCCGGCAGGATCACCCTGGGTAATGGCGAGAGGCTTCATGGAAGTTTGATTTCAGATAAAAAGTGAACCTAGCGCTTTACTGATAAGCGCAAGTAGCTATTATTTTTATAGCTAAAACCCAGGCTACCAGCGATCAGGCAGGATTGTCGATCTCGATGAATTGGTGGCCCAGACCCAACCGCCCTGCAACCTGCGCCGCCACCGCAGGCGCCCCATAACGCTCGGTCGCGTGGTGCCCTGCGGCGATAAAACCCACCCCCATCTCGCGGGCCAGATGTGCCTGGGGCTCGGAAATCTCGCCGGTGATGAACACGTCGGCCCCAGCCGCAATCGCCGCCTCGAAGTAGCCCTGCGCGCCTCCTGTGCACCAGGCCACGCGGCAGACTGGCCGCTGCGCAGCAGCGCCTTCCGGCGGCACCCAGGTGACGGGACGGCCCAGGGCCTGCGCGACATGGTCTGCCAGGGCCTGCCCATCGGCAAACGCGGCAGGCCCGGCAAAGCCCAGATCGTTCTCGCCAAACCGCGCGTCGGCCACGAGCCCCAGCACCCGGCCTAGCTGGGCGTTGTTGCCCAGCTCCGGGTGGGCATCCAGCGGCAGGTGGTAGGCAAACAGGTTGATGTCATGCGCGAGCAGCAACTGCAAACGCTGCTTCATCCAGCCCGTCACCCGGCCGTCTTGCCCGCGCCAGAACAGGCCATGGTGCACGAAGATGGCATCCGCTTGGGCAGCAATGGCCGCGTCGATCAGGGCGCGGCTGGCCGTCACGCCGCTGACGATGCGGCTGATCTCGGCCTTGCCCTCCACCTGCAAGCCGTTGGGGCCATAGTCCTTGAAGCGCTCGGGTTGCAGCAGGCTGTCAAACGCCTGCAAAAGTTTGGTGCGGGAAATGCTCATGCAGCTATTGTCGCGCGTGGCCCACGCCCACACATGGGGGACAATGCTTTTCTCCGGGAGGCAGCCGTGGCATGCACACCGCCCGCCGCCCCTTCTCCAGCCCATCACCTGTACAGAATTTCATGAAACGCATCTGGCTGATGTTCTCGCAGGCCGTCACGGTGTTCGTTGCGGCCTACTTCGTTGTCGCCACCCTGCAGCCGAGCTGGCTGGGCCGGGGCGCCACCACACGCTCCGGCGCGGGCATTGCGCTGCTCGAAGCACCCCCTGCCCCGGCCAATGCGCAGCCTGCGGCGGGCAGCTTCAGCGCTGCGGCGCGCCAGGCGGCGCCTGCGGTGGTCAGCATCAACACCAGCAAGGCCGTGCGCCATCCGCGCAGCAACGACCCCTGGTTCCAGTTCTTCTTTGGCGACCAGGGTGCCCAGGCGCAGGCCGGGCTGGGCAGCGGGGTGATCGTGAGCCCCGACGGCTACATCCTGACCAACAACCACGTGGTGGAAGGCGCCGACGAGATCGAAGTGACGCTGACCGACAGCCGCCGCGCCCGCGCCCGCGTGATCGGCACCGACCCCGACACCGACCTGGCCATCCTCAAGATCGAACTCGACAAGCTGCCCGTCATCGTGCTGGGCAACTCGGACGTACTCGCCGTGGGCGACCAGGTGCTGGCCATAGGCAACCCGTTTGGCGTGGGCCAGACGGTGACCAGCGGCATCGTGAGCGCGCTGGGCCGCACACAGCTCGGGATCAACACCTTCGAGAACTTCATCCAGACCGATGCGGCCATCAACCCTGGCAACTCGGGCGGCGCGCTGGTGGATGTAAATGGCAACCTCATGGGCATCAACACGGCCATCTACTCGCGCTCGGGCGGCAGCATGGGCATCGGCTTTGCAATCCCCGTGTCTACGGCCCGCATGGTGCTGGATGGCATCGTGCAGGACGGCCAGGTCACACGCGGCTGGATTGGCGTGGAGCCCAACGAACTCTCACCCGAACTGGCAGAAACCTTCGGCGTGAAAGCCACCGAGGGCGTGATCATCACCGGCGTGCTGCAGGACGGCCCCGCCGCCCAGGCGGGCATGCGGCCCGGCGATGTGATCGTGCTGGTTGAAGGTAGGAAGGTGAGCAATGTGTCCGAGTTGCTGACCGCCGTGGCGGGGCTCAAGCCCGGCACTGCGGCACCATTCAACGTGCAGCGTGGCGACAAGATGGTGGAACTGAGCATCAACCCCGGCGTGCGCCCCAAGCCTCAGCGCAATGTGAGGCGGTAAGCCCCCTCTGAGGCGCTGCGCGTTTTCCCAAAGGGAGACGCCTCCAGCGGCCTCGCAAAGCCGGTTCCGCGGTGGCACTGGTATTGGGCACGCGCCAGTTTTTAGGGGCTGCGCGCAGAACATCGCGACATGGCCGCTGATGCAACCCGTCAGCTATTAAAAATATAGCTTGGAGCGCTTATCCAACAAGCGCTAGAGCTCATTTTCACGAGAAACTCAACCTTCAGGCGTTGGAGGCGGGCTCGCTACCCTCTTCCGGGGCTTTGGTGTGCTTGATGAAGATCTGCGCCGCCCAGATGCCCACCTCGTACAGCAGACACATGGGGATCGCCAGCGACAGCTGCGACACCACATCGGGCGGCGTGACGATGGCAGCGATCACAAAGGCGATCACAATGAAATAGCCACGAAACTCCCGCAGCTTCTGCACGCTCACGATGCCCATGCGGGCCAGCACCACCACGGCAATCGGCACCTCGAAGGACAAGCCAAACGCCAGGAACATCGACAGCACAAAGCTCAGGTAGGCCTCGATGTCTGGCGCGGCGGTGATGCTCTTGGGCGCAAAGCTCTGAATAAACGCAAACACCTGGCCAAACACCAGGTAGTAGCAAAACGCCACCCCGATGAAGAACAGCAGCGTGCTGGAGATCACGAGCGGCAGCACCAGCTTCTTTTCGTGCGAATACAGGCCAGGCGCCACAAAGGCCCACACCTGCCACAGCACAAACGGCAGTGCCAGCAAAAAGGCCGACATCAACAATATCTTGAGCGGCACCATGAACGGCGAGATCACCGACGTGGCGATCAGCGTGGCGCCCTTGGGAAGGTGGGCCACCAGCGGCGCCGCCAGAAAGTCATACAGCGCGCCGGGGCCAGGGAAGAAGAACAAAATCGCCGCCGCAATCGCGATGGCAATGATGGCCTTGACCATCCGGTCGCGCAGCTCCATCAGGTGCTGCACAAACGGCTGCTCGGTACCGGCCAGCTCGTCTTCTTTGGAAGGGGTTTCGGACATGTTGGGTTTTCGTGGGCGTCAGGGCCGCCCATGCAGCGCGCGGTGCGCTGGTGGCTGCTGCATCAATGGAATTTACGGGGACGGAAACGCGCCACACGGGCCGCGCCGGACTGTGCCTTGGTGCGCACACCGCTTCGGGCCTTGTACCACTGGGGCACCGCACCCCGCTTGAGGCGCCAGTTCTTGCCGGGGTGTTTGTAAGCCGGCACGACGGCGGTCTGGTCCTGCAACGCCGAGCTGGCGGTGTCGGTAGCCTCGGCCCAGTCCTTTTCGAACTCGCTGGCGCTGGTCTGGATGGAGTTGTGCACATCGCGTGCGGCGTTCTCCACCGTGTCCTTCATTTTCTTGAGCTCGTCGAGCTCCATGGACCGGTTGACCTCGGCCTTCACATCGGACACGTAACGCTGGGCCTTGCCCAGCAGGGTGCCCACCGTGCGGGCCACACGGGGGAGCTTCTCGGGCCCGATGACTATAAGAGCCACCGCGCCGATCAGCGCCATCTTGGACAGGCCAATATCAATCATGGATCAAGCGCAAAGCGTGCGGGTGCCAGCGGGAACAGCCCGCTCAGCTCTTTTGCTTGGCTTCGACATCGATGGTGGTCTTGTCGGTCGCAGGGTTGTTGGCAACCTGGCCTGCGGGTGGGGTGGTGGTGGCTGCCGCGTCGGCCGAACCGTCTTTCATGCCGTCCTTGAAGCCCTTGACGGCGCCCCCGAGATCGGAGCCCATGTTCTTGAGCTTCTTGGTGCCGAACACCATGACGACGATCAGCAGCACGATCAGCCAGTGCCAGATGGAAAAAGAGCCCATGGAATATCTCCTAACGAATTGCAATCATTTTAGACGGGGGGCGTGACAGGAGTTCACAGCCCAAGCAGAACTGCGGGAATCTCCCTGCACGACCCGTCAGCCTGGTTCAGCCTTTGAGCCACGGACGGGGACCGCCCATCACATGGATATGGAGGTGGTGGATTTCCTGCCCACCTTCAAGCCCCGTGTTTACCACGACGCGAAAGCCACCCTCCGGGTACGGGTTGCAGCCCTGCTCCATTGCCAGCTTCGGCGCCAGCGCCATCATGCGCCCCAGCACACCCGTGTGTTCCTCGGTGACCTGCGCCATCGAAGGGATATGCAGCTTGGGCACCATCAGAAAGTGCACCGGCGCCCAGGGGTGGATGTCGTGGAAGGCGAAAATTTCTTCGTCTTCATAGACCTTCTTCGAAGGAATCTGGCCTGCGATGATTTTGCAGAAGAGGCAGTTCGGATCGTGCATGAGGAAAATGTCAGTACAAAATTAACAGGTCACCAGGCGCTGCTCGCCATCCAAAGCGGTCGCAACCGGCGCGCGCGAAGCCAGTGCCACCGTGGAACTGGCTTTGCCAGGCCACGGGTGGCGTCCCCCAAGGGGGAAGGCGCCGTAGGCGGCACAGGGGGGCTTCATGTATTTTCAGCGATATTGATGGTGGGCCGCACACCCACATCCTTGCGGTGCGCGTGCAGCCATTCCTGCCCGGCCGTGCGGCCGAGGGCGAAAAGCTTGCGCACAAAGGCCATGTCTGCACGGGCCTTGCTGTCGGCGCCAAAGGGCTCCAGCACGGCGCCGCCGTCGATGCGGTGCATGCGCACGCTTTTGTAGCGGCGCGCATCCAGCTTGCCCTCGGCCAGCAGACGGCGCACGAACTCGATGGCGCGCAACTCGGCCAGCAGGCTGGCATTGAAGGTGACTTCGTTCATGCGCTCCATGATTTCCTGGCCTGAGTGGGGCAGATCCAGATGTTCGATGGGGTTGATCTGCACAAGCAGGATGTCGGAGGTCTCGGTCTGATAGATCAGCGGGTGCAACGCAGGGTTGCCCGAATAGCCGCCGTCCCAGTAATGCTCACCGTCGATTTCCACGGCCTTGAACAGCGCTGGCAGGCAGGCCGACGCCATCACGGCATCCGCGCTCAGCCGGGGGCCAGAGAAGATTTCGCCGCGCCCGGTGCGCACGTTGGTGGCGCACACAAACACCTTGGGCCCGCCCGCCGCAGCGCTGGCGCGGCGCACAGTGCACAGCAGGTCAAAGTCCACCTCGCGCTCCAGCAGGCGGCGCAGCGGGTTGATGTCGAGCGGATTGGTCTGGTAGGGCGAGAGCCACTGGCGCATCAGCCCCATCATGGGGTTGGCGGCCGACAGGGGCGAGCCCCACATCAGGCTGCCCAGCGTGCCCACGCCCTCCCACAGCCGGGTAAGCGTTTCACGCGCCTGGACGCAACCGGCCAGGTGCGCTTCGTGCGGGTCTTTGTGCTCCTGCGCGGCTTTGGCAAAGCCGTGCGCCATGGCCACGGCATTCATCGCGCCGGCGCTGGTGCCGCTCACGCCATCAAACTGCCACTGGCCATCCTCCAGCAAGGCATCCAGCACACCCCAGGTGAGCGCACCGTGGGAGCCCCCACCCTGCAGGGCCAGGTTCAGCCGCGGCAGGGATGACAGGTGCGACAGGGACGCCGTCGGTTCAGGCATCCACCGCCTGGTTCTTGCTCATGGCCAGCATGCCGCGCACGATGCGGTACAGGAACCACAGGGAGATCACAACCCATACGGGGTTAAAGAGAAACAATCCCAGCAGCCAGAACGGCGCGGTGACGATGTAAAGCACGCCCGCCCAGATCACGGTGCGGATGCGCCACGAAAAATGATTGGCCTGCCAGGTGCCTTCGGCATCGCCGCGTTTGACGAGATCGAGCACCAGCGCAATGACGAGCAGCAGCGCGCTGGCTTGCGCACCCGGCAGCACGGCCCCCACGGCCACGATGAGGTGCAGCACATAGCTGACCCAGCCGATGTTCTTCAGGCCCTGGGCTTTTTGCTCATTGCTTTGCACGTCGATGATGTCGTTCATGGTGCTCCTTCTTCGGCAGTGCGCGCAACCACCTTGCGCAAGGCTTTTTCCTCGATGCCGCTGGTGCCCTCGCGGCGCTCCAGCTCGGTCAGAACATCGGCAGGCGTGAGGCCATAGTGGGCCAGGGCCACCATGGAGTGGAACCACAGGTCGGCCACTTCGTAAACCAGCTTGGACTTGTCGGCGCCGTGGTCCACATCCTTGGCCGCCATGACGACTTCGGTGGCCTCCTCGCCGATCTTCTTCAAAAACGCATCCGGCCCCTTGTGCAGCAGGCGCGAGACATAGCTCTTGTCGGGATCGCCACCGTTGGCAGGCTTGCGGCTTTCAATCACATCGGCAAGGCGTGCGAGGGAATCGTTGGAACTCATGGTCTTGTCGTCCATTGCCATTACTTGTAGATGGATTCAGGGTCTTTCAAGACCGGATCGACCGCGTGCCAGGCTCCGTCCTTGAGCACGCTGAAAAAACAGCTGTGGCGGCCTGTATGGCAGGCGATGCCAGGCTCGTGGCCGAGCTGGGTGACCTTGAGCAGCACCACATCGTTGTCGCAGTCCAGGCGGATCTCGTGCACGGTCTGCACGTGGCCGGACTCTTCGCCCTTGAACCACAGCTTCTTGCGCGAGCGGCTGAAGTACACGGCGCGGCCGAGTTCTGCCGTCTTAGCAAGGGCCTCGCGGTTCATCCAGGCAAACATCAGCACGTCGCCCGTGCCCTGCTCCTGCGCAATCACGGGCACCAGGCCCTGCGCGTCCCATTTCACTTCGTTGAGCCAGTTCATGGGCGGGATTGTCGGTGATTTGAATGACCAGCCCGCCTGCCGGGCGAGCGGTTTTGAGGTCATTTTTGCCTCTAGCGCTTATCCATCAAGCGCTAGCAGCTATCAAAATGAGAGTTCAATGAAAAAACAGATGCATCGTCGGGCAGCTTGCAGCCAATTGCAGCACTGCGCAGCGCGTAAATCTGACTACAAAAACAATAGCTATCAGCGCTTTCACACTCAGCGCCAGAACCACTTTTGATCGAAGATTTACTTTGCCACGGTCAAAAACACCCACTTGCGATCCCAGTTCTTGCGGCCCAGGTACTTGATGGCAAACGCATAGCGCCCCGGGGGCAGAAAATCCTGCGTGAGGGTTTCCTGCTGCGTCACCACGGGCTGGCCATTGACGCGCACGCTTTGCTGCGCTACCAGCTCCGATTCGCTCTCCAGGTCTTGGCCGTCTAGGGCATAGACGGTGACATCGGGCTCTTCCTTCTCATCGCCCACCAGCGGCAAACCCAGCGTGTTGGCGCGGGTTTCCACGTCCAGCGCGAGCGTGCCCAACACGGGTTCGCGCACGATCCAGTGCACGTCACGCACATTGCTGTTCAGCGTCTGGAGCAGGGCCTTGAGCCTCTCGAATTCGGCCTTGTCGGCAATCACCTCCACCGGCTTGCCGCCGATGGTCGCGTCAAAGCAGCGGCCAATGCGGTGCACGCAGGGCAGGCGCTCAGAAAAACTCGCATACGACGGGGGCGGCACCTGCTGCGCCGCAGCGGGCAGTGCCATGGCCGCCAGGGCCACCACCAGCGCCCAACGCGCGCCCGCGAATGGCGTCGTCACAGACGCACCGGAATGCCGCGCTCGGCCATGCGGGCCTTGGCCTGGCCCACGGTGTATTCGCCGTAATGGAAGATGCTGGCGGCCAGCACCGCGTCGGCACCACCGGTCTGGATGCCGTCGGCCAGGTGGTCCAGGTTACCCACCCCGCCCGAGGCGATCACGGGCACGCTCACCGCATCGCTCACTGCGCGGGTCAGCTCCAGGTCAAAGCCTGCCTTGGTGCCGTCGCGGTCCATGCTGGTCAGCAGGATTTCGCCCGCACCGCGCTGCGCCATCTCGGTGGCCCAGGCGATGGCGTCCAGGCCGGTGTTCTTGCGCCCCCCGTGGCTGTACACGTCCCAGCCCGCACCCACGGGCTGACCGTTGGCGCCCAGGCGCTGCGCATCCTCGGCCGAGCGGCGCTTGGCGTCGATGGCCACCACGATGCATTGAGCACCGTACTTGGCAGACACGGCGTTGATGACGTCAGGGTTGGCAATCGCGGCCGAGTTGAAACTGGTCTTGTCGGCGCCCGCATTGAGCAGCCTGCGTACGTCTTCCACAGTGCGCACGCCGCCACCCACGGTGAGTGGAATGAACACCTGGCTGGCCACGGCCTCGATGATGTGCAGGATGAGGTCACGGCCATCGCTGGTGGCGGTGATATCGAGGAAGGTGAGCTCGTCAGCGCCCTGCGCGTTGTAGCGCGCGGCAATTTCGACCGGGTCGCCTGCGTCGCGCAGCTCGACGAAATTGACGCCCTTGACCACACGGCCTCCGGTGACGTCAAGACAGGGAATGATTCGTTTTGCGAGCATGTCAGTGAGCGATTCGTTGATTAGGCGCTACCGAGGCCAGCAGACGCCGTGGAACTGGCTTCGCCAGGCCACTGGCGTCGTCCCCTGGGGGAAGCGGCGAAGCCGCTCAGGGGTGATCGGTTTCAGCCGTTCAGTTCGTCGGCACGCGCTTGCGCCGCAGCAAAGTCGAGGTCGCCGCTGTAGATGGCACGGCCACAGATCACACCTTCGACGCCTTCGCTCTCCACCGCGCACAGCTGCTCGATATCGGTCATGTTCGACAGGCCGCCCGAGGCGATCACGGGGATGCTCAAAGCCTGGGCCAGCTTCACCGTGGCGTCGATGTTGATGCCCGAGAGCATGCCGTCGCGGCCGATGTCGGTGTAGATGATGGATTCGACGCCCCAGTCCTCGAACTTCTTGGCCAGGTCCACGACCTCGTGGCCGGTGAGCTTGCTCCAGCCGTCGGTAGCGACCTTGCCGTCCTTGGCGTCGAGCCCCACGATGATGTGGCCGCCGAAGGCGCTGCAGGCGTCCTTCAGAAAACCGGGGTTCTTGACCGCAGCCGTGCCGATGATCACGTAGCGCAGGCCGCCGTCGATGTATTTCTCGATGGTGTCCAGGTCGCGGATACCGCCGCCCAACTGCACGGGAATGTCGTCGCCCACCTCTTTCAGAATGGACTTGATGGCGCTGTAGTTCTTGGGCACGCCCGCAAACGCACCGTTCAAGTCCACCAGGTGCAGGCGGCGTGCACCGGCATCCACCCATTTGCGCGCCATGGCGGCGGGGTCTTCACCAAAGGTGGTGGATTGGTCCATATCGCCTTGTTTGAGGCGTACGCAGTGGCCGTCTTTGAGGTCGATGGCGGGGATGAGCAGCATGGTGGTGAAGTTCGGGTGAAAAAGGGCGAGACGCAGCTCGGCCCGAACGGGTGGCGGTTAAGGGATCAGGGATTCCAGTGCAGAAAATTGCGGTACAGGGCCAGGCCATGCTCCGCGCTTTTCTCCGGGTGAAACTGGGTCGCAAAAATATTATCGCGTGCAATGGCGGCGGCGAACAAACCGCCGTAGTCCGTTTGCCCTGCGCAGTGGGCAGGATTTTGCGGCACGGCGTAGAAACTGTGCACAAAGTAAAAGTAGCTGCTGTCCGGCACGCCAGCCCACACCGGGTGCACGCCACCGCCGTGGTGGGCGTGGGGCATCTGCCGCACCTGGTTCCAGCCCATCTGGGGCACTTTGAAGCGGCTGCCGTCAGGCTGGGTGCGGCCTGCCAGGTCAAACTTGAGCACGTCGCCAGGGATCAGGCCCAGGCCCGGCGTATCCCCCTCGGCGCTGTGGTCCAGCAGCATCTGCATGCCCACGCACACGCCGAACATTGGCTTGGAGGCCGCGGCTTCGAGCACCGATTCCTGCAGGCCGGACTCGCGCAGCTCGCGCATGCAGTCGGGCATGGCGCCCTGCCCTGGCAGCACGATGCGCTGGGCGGCGCGCACGTCTTCGGGGCGCTGGGTGACGACCACGGTCCAGCCCGTGCCCTCGGCGGCGGCCTGCACGGCCTGCGACACCGAGCGCAGGTTGCCCATGCCGTAGTCCACGACCGCCACTGTTTTTGCTTCCATATTCATAGCTACTAGCGCTTATCCATCAAGCGATAGCGCCTGATTTAACCCAAAATTTCACAACGAACCCTTGGTGGAGGGGATGACACCGGCCGAGCGCGGATCACGCTCCAGCGCCGCACGCAGCGTGCGCCCGAACGCCTTGAAGATGGTCTCGCACTGGTGGTGTGCGTTGACGCCCTTGAGGTTGTCGATGTGCAGCGTGACGCCCGCGTGGTTCACAAAGCCCTGGAAGAACTCGAACACCAGTTGCGTGTCGAGCTGGCCGATGCTGCCGGAGGTGAACTTCACATCCATGTGCAGCCCGGGGCGGCCCGAGAAATCCACCACCACACGCGACAGCGCTTCGTCCAGCGGCACGTAGGCATGCCCGTAGCGGCGGATGCCTTTCTTGTCGCCCACGGCGCGCGCAAAAGCCTGGCCCAGCGTGATGCCCACGTCTTCCACGGTGTGGTGGCCGTCGATGTGCAGGTCACCCTCGCAGTCGATGTCGAGGTCGATCAGCCCATGGCGGGCGATCTGGTCGAGCATGTGGTCGAAGAAGCCGATGCCGGTGTGCAGCTTCGCCTGGCCGGTGCCGTCGAGGTTGATGCGCACACTGATGCGCGTTTCGGCGGTGTTGCGGCTGACCTCGGCGATGCGGTCGGCCATCGGGTCGGCCGATGGGGCGGAAGGTACGAGTGCGGAGGAAGTCATAGGGAGGCTTGGAGTGCGGCCAGCATCTGCGCGTTGTCTTCGGCATTGCCTACCGTCAGGCGCAGGCAGTTGGCCAGCAATGGGTGCATTGTAGAAACGTTCTTGACGAGCACCTTGCGGTTTTTCATGCCCTCGTAGGCCTTGGCGGAATCCGCCACACGGATCAGCACCATGTTGGCCTCGCTGTCCCAGCACTTTTCGACACCCGGCATCTGGCGCAGGGCTGCGATGAGCGTGGTGCGTTCGGCACGGATCTCAGCGGCCTGGGCGGCAAAAACCTCGGTATGTTCCAGCGCAAACAGGGCGGCTTCGCAGTTGAGCACGCTCACGTTGTAGGGCGGGCGCACCTTGTCGATCTCGCTCACGAACGCCGAGGGCCCGATGAGGTAGCCCAGGCGCACGCCTGCCAGACCAAACTTGCTGAGCGTGCGCATGAGCAGCACATGGGCGTTGCGCGCGGGCTCGGCCCGCATGCGGTCGATCCAGGTGCGGCTGGCAAAGGGCTGGTAGGCCTCGTCCATGACGACGATGCCGCCCTGAGCGCCCGCGGCGTCGATGATGCGCTGCACTGCGCCCTCGTCCCACAGCGTGGCCGTGGGGTTGTTGGGGTAGGCGATGTAGGTGATGGCGGGGTTGTGCTGCGCGATGGCGGCCAGCATGGCGGGCTCATCCAGCTCGAAGTCGGGCGTGAGCGGCACGCCGACAAAGTCCAGGCCCTGCAGCTGCGCAGACAGCGGGTACATCACAAAACCCGGCATGGGCGCCAGCATGGTGGCGCGCTGGCCCGTGCCGGGCTGTGCGCAGGCCAGGGCCAGCAGGGTGATGAGTTCGTCCGAGCCATTGCCCAGCACCACGCCGTAGCCCTCGGGCATCCCGGCGTATTTCGCGAGCGCCGCCTTCAGGTCCAGCAGGCGGTCGCCGGGGTAGCGGTTGAGCGCCACCGCGCCCAGGCGCTGGCCCAGCGCGGCCTGGAGGTGCGCGGGCAGGCGGAACGGGTTCTCCATCGCGTCCATCTTGAGCATGCCGGTGGAGGGCTGCACGCCGTAAGCGTGCATGGCGCGCACGTCGGGGCGGATACGGGCCAGGGCTTGGAGAGGAGACGACGCAGGAGTAGTCATTCGGTGGTGTCCAGTTCGTTGGGGGTGACAAGAAAAGGGTTGATCGGCCGCACGGCGTCCATCGGCTGGTCGTGTGGCAACGCTTCGGTGAGCAGGTAGCGGCAGCCCTGCTGGTGGGCGGACGAGAGGATGAGCGCATCCCAGTAGCCCAGGCGGTAGCGGTCCTGCAGGTCCCAGGCGCCGTCGACGGTGTAGGAATCGAGGTGCGGCGGCAGCCACACGCGCAGGCGGCGCACCTGGGCGCGTACCTGCTGCAGCACGTGGGGGCCATCAAAACGCTGGATGGCCTGGTTGTACAGCTCGTTGAGCACCTGCGAGCTGATGCGGCCGCTGCGCGTCTGCCAGCAAAAGCTGATCCATTCGCGCGCCCGCGCCTGGCGCTCGGCATCGCGGTCGTCCACGCTGGCGAGCAGGATTTCGGTATCGACAAAGATGGGGACGGTGGCCATGCGTTTTGCCCGGTTCAGCGCAGAAACAGGGTTTCGCGCGGCACATAGGGCCCACTGGACGCGCCCCAGGATTCAAACCCAAGTGCCTCGCGCATGGCCTGTGCGTAGGCGTCTTCCTGGCGCATCTTTTCGGCCAGCCATTCACCGAGCAGGCGCGAGACGCTGCTGCCGCGCTTGGCGGCTTCCACGCGCACCCATTCGGCAACGGTGTCGTCCATGGTCACGGTGATGTTTTTCATGGATTAAATATTACACGAACTTCGTGCACCACGAACTTCGTGTTGATTAAAACACCACAATCAAGCCGCCTTGCGCTGTGCCCCGCCCTGCAGCATCTGGCACGCCATGTCACCCACGGTGCGCAGCGCCTCCAGATGGGCAGGCGACCAGTCGCCGCCCACGCCAATGCGCAGGCAGTTGCGGAACCGCCCGCTGGCGCTGAACACCGTGCCGGGTGCGATCAGGATCTGCCGGGCCAGGCAGGCCTCGTGCAGTTGCACGGAATCGAGCGCGCGCGGCAGCTCCAGCCACAGCAGCAGGCCGCCGGGCGGGTCACTCACGCGCGTACCCTGCGGGAAGTGCGCGGCAATCACATGGCGCACCTCATCCATGCGCGCCGCCACGGCCGCACGCAGCTGGCGCATGGCGGCGGCGTGGCCCGTCTGGGTGATGAGGTCGGCCAGGGCCAGCTCCAGCACGGCGGACTGGCCACCCGCCTGCAGGTCCTTGATGGCGCGCAGCTTGTCGGCCCAGCGGCCGGCCTCCAGCCAGCCCAGGCGCAGGCCCGGCGCCAGCGTCTTGGAGAACGAGTCGCACAACATCACATGGCCTGTGGTGTCGTACGACTTGACGGTGCGGCGCATCTCGTCCACCTCGACCAGGTCGTTGTAGATCGCGTCCTCGATGACCGCCATGTCGTGCCGCGCCGCCATCTGCACCAGGCGCCTGCGCTCGGCCTGGGGCATGCAGCTGCCCAGCGGGTTGCTGAGCGTGGGCACCACCATCACAGCCTTGACGGGCTGGGTGTCCAACGCCAGTTGCAGCGCATCAAGAGACAGTCCGTTGCGCGGGTGGGTGGGAATCTCCAGCGCCTTGAGGTGCAGGCCCTGCAGCACCTCCAGAAACGAAAAATGCGTGGGTGACTCCAGCGCCACCACGTCGCCCGGCTGCGTCACCGCGCGCAGACACAGCGCAATGCTGTCCATGCAGCCCCCGGTGATCACGATGTTCTCGGGGTCCAGGCTGCAGCCCAGGCTGACGGCGTAGCGCGCCAGCGCACGGCGCGCGTCCTCATGGCCCGACGAACCGGGGTAAGTGCACAGCAGGTTGCGGTGGCGCTGCGCGGCGCGCACCACGGCGCGGCGCACGCGGTCGGGGTTGAATAGCTCGGGGCCAGGCGTGCCGCTGCTGTACGAAATGATGTCCACCGGCTGGTTGCGCCCCAGGATGCGCTGGCCCAGCCAGTCCACCGACACCTCGCGCGGGCGGCGCATCGGGCGCGGTGTGCTGGGCTCGGGCAGGCTCACCGGCCGCGCCGCCACAAAAAAGCCTGAGCGCGGGCGCGCGGTGATCAGGCGCGCATCCTCCAGCCAGTGGTAGGCCTGCACCACCGTGGTCTGCGCCACGCCGTGCTGGCGGGCCAGTTCGCGCACCGACGGCAGCTTTTCGCCGCGCGCGAGCGTGCCATTGCGGATCAGCTGCGCGAGTTGCTCGGCAATCTGGAGGTACAGCGGGGGTGCGTCATCGGTGGCCATGCTGCATTCTGTACTGGCCCTCTGGTCGATAGACAGTACAGAGGCATCCCAGTACGACCAGTACAGATGGGTTGGTTTGCTGTTCTGTACTGGCCCAGATTGTGCAGGCCTGTGGCTGGTGGCGCATCGCAGGTGGCCGCACAGTGAAGGCATGAACACGCTGCACACCCCCACCCCACCGTCGCCCGCACTGCCCAGCCAGCCTGCGGTTCCTCTCACGCTGCAATGGAAGCGCCAGCCCCTGCCGCCGCTGCAGGCCGTCCAGGTGCTGGACTTCCGCGCGGGCGAGATCGCCCTGCTCGAAGTCGAACAGGGCCGCGTCTGGGTGACCTGTGATGGTCTGCTGGAGGATTACTTTCTGGAGGCCGGCCAGCGCCTGTCCTTCACCGGACCCGTGCGACTGCGGGTCAGTGCCGAAGGCCACCGGCCCGCGCGGCTGAACTGGGCACAACACCGGGCGGTGGCAGGAGCCGCCTGTCCACCTGCACCCGCCGCATCCCAGCCCAAGGCGTCGGCCCCCACACAGGGTGCCCTGCCCCGGGGGGCGATCAGCGCGGCTTGACTCCAGCCTTGAGCCGCATCTCGGCCGCCTGCGCGTGGGCCTGCAAGCCCTCGCCGTAGGCCAGCTCGGCGGCGATGGTGCCCAGCACCTGGGCACCAGCTTCGCTCACCTCGATGATGCTGCTGCGCTTCTGGAAGTCGTACACGCCCAGCGGGGAGGAGAAGCGTGCCGTGCCGCTGGTGGGCAGCACGTGGTTGGGGCCTGCGCAGTAGTCGCCCAGGCTTTCGGAGGTGTAGGCGCCCAGAAAGATCGCGCCCGCGTGGCGCAGCAAAGGCTCCCAACGGTGCGGGTCGGTGCTGCTCACTTCCAAATGCTCCGGAGCGATGCGGTTGCTGATCGCGCAGGCTTCTTCCATGTCCTTGGTGAGGATCAGCGCGCCCCGGCCGGTAAGGCTCTTGGCGATGATCTCGGCGCGCGGCATGGTGGGCAGCAGGCGGTCGATCTCGCGCTGCACGGCGTCGAGGTAGGCGGCGTCAGGGCACAGCAGGATGCTCTGCGCCAGCTCGTCATGCTCGGCTTGGCTGAAGAGGTCCATGGCCACCCAGTCGGGCGGTGTGGTGCCATCGGCCAGCACCAGGATTTCGCTCGGGCCCGCGATCATGTCGATGCCCACGGTGCCGAACACGCGCTTCTTGGCGCTGGCCACATAGGCGTTGCCGGGGCCGGTGATCTTGTCCACCTTGGGCACGGTGGCCGTGCCGTAGGCCAGCGCGGCCACGGCCTGGGCGCCGCCGATGGTGAAGGCGCGGGTCACACCGGCCACGTAGGCGGCGGCCAGCACCAGCTCGTTGCGCTCGCCCTTCGTCGAGGTGCCCTCGCCCGTTCCGCCGGTCGCCACGCTGCCACGCACGGGGGTGGGCACGACCATGATTATTTCCTGCACTCCCGCTACGTGGGCCGGGATGGCGTTCATCAGCAGGCTCGACGGGTAGGCGGCCTTGCCGCCGGGCACGTAGATGCCCACGCGGTCCAGCGGCGTGACCTTCTGGCCCAGCAGAGTGCCGTCCTCGTCGCGGTAGCTCCAGCTCTCTCCCGACGCCTTCTTCTGCGCCTCGTGGTAGCTGCGCACGCGCTTGGCGGCTGCCTGCAGCGCGTCGCGCTGGGCCTGGGGGATGGCGTCAAACGCGGCCTTGAAGTCGGCCTGGGTCAGCTCCAGCGCGGCCATGTTCGGTGCCGAGAGGCCGTCGAAGCGGGCGGTGTATTCCAGCACCGCCGCATCGCCGCGCTTTTGCACGTCGGCCAGGATGTCGGCCACGCGCTGCTCGATGGCCGCGTCGGTGTCGGCAGACCAATGCAGGCGGGCTGCAAAATCAGCCTCAAAAGTGGCCGCAGCGGTGGACAGACGGGCGGGAGCAGCTACCAAAGTCATAGTGCGTTCTACGGTGGGTTCAGTTCTTGGGGGCAGGGATGGCCGAAGCAAACGCATCAATGATGCGGCGCAGCGGTGCCTGCTTGAGTTTGAGCGCGGCCTGGTTGACCACGAGGTAGGAGCTGATGTCCATGATGCGCTCGACCTCCACCAGGTGGTTGGCCTTGAGCGTGTTGCCGGTGGACACCAGGTCGACGATGGCATCGGCCAGGCCGATGAGCGGCGCCAGTTCCATGCTGCCGTAAAGCTTGACCATGTCGACATGCACGCCCTTGGTGGCAAAGAAGTCACGCGCAATCGACGTGTACTTGGTGGCGACCTTCAGGCGCGAGCCCTGCTTGACAGCACGCTCGTAGTCGAAGTCGTTGCGCACGGCAACGCTCACGCGGCACTTGGCAATCTGCAGGTCCAGCGGCTGGTACAGCCCCTGGCCACCGTGTTCGATCAGGGTGTCCTTGCCGGTCACGCCGATGTCGGCACCGCCGTATTCCACGTAGGTGGGCACGTCGGTGGCACGCACCAGCACCACGCGCACGTTGGGCTGGTTGGTGGGCAGGATGAGCTTGCGCGACTTTTCGGGGTCTTCCAGCACCTCGATGCCTGCGGCGGCTAACAGCGGCAGGGTTTCGTCAAAGATGCGGCCCTTGGACAGGGCCAGGGTGATCATGTTGCCGGTGCTCATGCTTTCAGTCTTTCAATGTCGGCGCCCATGCCGCGCAGTTTGGCTTCCATACAGTCGTAGCCACGGTCCAGGTGGTAGATGCGGTCCACCACGGTTTCGCCGTCGGCCACCAGGCCCGCGATGACGAGGCTGGCCGATGCACGCAGGTCGGTGGCCATCACGGTGGCGCCGGACAGGCGGGGCACGCCTTCGATGACCGCCACCTTGCCATCGGTCTGGATCTTGGCACCCAGCCGCACCAGTTCATTGACGTGCATGAAGCGGTTTTCAAAAATCGTCTCGGTCACCGTGGCCGTGCCCTGCGCAATGCAGTTGAGCGCCATGAACTGGGCCTGCATGTCGGTGGGGAAACCCGGGTACTCGGTGGTGCGAAAGCCCTGTGCCTTGAGCGTGGCGCCGCCCGCGCTTTGCACGCGGATACCGCCCTCGACCGCTTGCACGGTGGCACCGGCCTCACGCAGCTTTTCGATCACCGCATCCAGGTGGTCGGCGCGGCCATGGCGCAGCATCACATCACCGCCCGTGGCTGCCACAGCGCAGAGGAAGGTGCCAGCCTCGATGCGGTCAGCCACCACGCGGTGGGTGCAGCCGTGCAGTTGGTCCACGCCCTGGATGCGGATGCGGCTGGTGCCGTGGCCTTCGATCTTCGCGCCCATGGCGATCAGCATCTCGGCCAGGTCCGAAATTTCGGGCTCTTGCGCGGCGTTTTCCAGCACCGTCTCGCCTTCGGCCAGCGCAGCGGCCATGAGGAAGTTCTCGGTGCCCGTCACCGTGACCATGTCGGTGGTGATGCGCGCGCCCTTCAAACGCGTCCAACCCGCAGGCAGCTTGGCGATCATGTAGCCGTGCTCGACCACGATCTCGGCGCCCATGGCGGCCAGGCCCTTGATGTGCTGGTCCACCGGGCGCGAACCGATGGCGCAACCACCGGGCAGCGACACCGTGGCCTCGCCAAAGCGGGCCAGCAGCGGGCCCAGCGCCAGCACGGAGGCGCGCATGGTCTTGACCAACTCGTACGGCGCCTCGGGCGTGTTGAGCGCACTGGCGTCGATGCGCACCGTGCCGTCGTCGGCGCGCTCTGCGGTCACGCCCATATTGCGGATGAGCTTGAGCATGGTGCTCACATCCTGCAGCTGGGGCACGTTGAGCAGGGTCACCGGGTCGGCGGTGAGCAGCGCGGCACACAACTCCGGCAAGGCGGCGTTCTTGGCGCCAGAGACCAGCACCTCGCCTTGCAAGGTGCGTCCGCCGCGAATCAGGAGTTTGTCCATCTCTATCTAACAACCAAAATATGAATGAAAATGGCCCTTAGCGCTTATCTATCAAGCGTTAACAGCTATCAATAAATGAGTACCTAGGCGGGCAGCGTCACTGCGCTTGCGCCGCCCACTCGGCGGGGGTGAAGGTCTTCATCGACAGCGCGTGAACTTCATCCGTATGCATTTTCGCGCCCAGAGTGGCGTACACGCGCTGGTGGCGTTGGATGGCGCGCTTGCCCTCGAACTCGGCCGAGACGATGGTGGCGTACCAGTGGCGCCCATCGCCCTCCAGCGTGATGTGTTCGCAGGCCAGGCCGGCGGCGATGATGTCTTTGAGTTGGTCAGCGGTCATGTTGGGCTCGGAATCAGTTGCGAATTTTGTAGCCGGTGCGCAGCAGGTGCACGGCGAGAAAGCTCACGGCCAGCCAGGCGATGCCCACGATGCTGAGGCTGAGCCAGGGCGAGGTATCGCTCTGGCCAAAGAAGCCATAGCGGAACCCGTCAATCATGTAGAAAAACGGGTTGAGGTGGCTCACGGTCTGCCAGAACGGCGGCAGCGACTGGATGGAATAGAACACGCCCGAGAGGAACGTCATGGGCACGACCACGAAGTTTTGGAACGCGGCGAGCTGATCAAACTTGTCGGCCCACAGCCCGGCAATGAGCCCCAACGTGGCCAGCAGGCCCGCGCCCAGCACCGCAAACACCAGTATCCACAGCGGCGCCGCAAACTCTGGCCGCGCAAAAGCCAGCGTGACGATGAACACACCCAGCCCCACCACCAGCCCGCGCACCATGGACGAGCCCACATAGGCCACAAACCAGGCCCAGTGCGACAGCGGCGTGAGCAGCACAAACACCAGACTGCCCATGATCTTGCTCTGGATCAGGCTCGACGAGCTGTTGGCAAAGGCGTTTTGCAGCACGCTCATCATCACGAGGCCGGGCACCAGAAAGGCGGTGTAGCTGATGCGGTCGTAGACCTTGACGTGGTCTTCGAGCACGTGACCGAAGATCAGCAGGTACAACACGGCCGTGAGCACCGGCGCGGCAACGGTCTGGAAGCTGACCTTCCAGAACCGCAGGACTTCCTTGTAGAACAGGGTCTGCCAGCCGGTCATAGCGCGACACCTTCGAGTGGGATGTTGGACGCAGACGTACCGGACATCACCTGCAAGAACACATCCTCCAGGTCCGGCCTGCGGATCTCCATGTCATGCACCTCTACGCCCGCTACGCGCAGCGCTGCCAGGTGGCTTTCGATCTCTGCGGCGTCGTGCGCGGGCAGTTGCACGATACGACCGGTGACACGCGCCGCCATCGCCAGGGCGGGTGGCAAAGCCGCATCGGTCTTGAACTGCAGGATGCTGCCTGAAGCCGCCTGCAGCAGTTCGCTGGTGCGGTTCAGCGCTACGATCTGGCCGGACTTGAGCATGGCAATGCGGCCACACAGGGCTTCGGCTTCTTCCAGGTAATGCGTGGTCAGCAACACCGTGTGGCCTTCCTTGTTCAGGCGCGCGACAAAGTGCCAAAGGGTCTGGCGCAGCTCCACGTCCACGCCAGCCGTTGGTTCATCGAGCACGATGATGGGCGGCTTGTGCACCAGCGCCTGCGCCACGAGCACGCGGCGCTTCATGCCGCCCGACAGTTGCCGCATGTTGGCGTTGGCCTTGTCGGTAAGGCCCAGGTTCTCCAGCAGCTCGTCGATCCAGGCGTCGTTGTTCTTCACGCCGAAATAGCCGGACTGGATGCGCAGCGATTCGCGCACATTGAAGAAGGGGTCGAACACCAGTTCCTGCGGCACCACACCGAGCTTGCGGCGCGCCTCGGCGAAGTCGGCCTGCACGTCGCTGCCCTGCACCAGCACACGGCCGCTGCTGGCGCGCGCCAGGCCCGCGAGGATGCTGATCAGGGTGGTTTTACCGGCACCGTTGGGGCCGAGGAGTCCGAAGAACTCGCCCTCCTCAATGTCCAGGTTGACCTGGTTCAGTGCCTGAAAAGGGCCTTTGGGCGTGGCAAAGGTCTTGGAGATGGCTTGGAAGGAGACTGCGGGCATGAAGCCCCTGATTTTACGGCCTTGCCCCGAACTGCGTTATGGCGGAGGGTATGCACCCTCAGGACACGGGCGTGAGCAAGGTGCCAACGCCGTACAAGCCCGCCATGCCGCGCAGCGCCGTGGGCAACCCCTGCACGGCAAAGGTCTTGCCCACGGACAGCGCCTCACGCCGGCATTCCAGCAGCACGGCCAGGGCCGAGCTGTCAAACACCGTCATCGCGCTCGCATCCACCACCACACCACTTTCACGGTGCACGCGCAGCCCCTGCAGAAGCATCTGCAGGCAGGCTGTGGCCTGGCGGTGGGTCAGCTCGGGGGGGAGAACCAGCATGGAGGAGGCTCAGCCCTTGGCGGTGGAGTTGGCTTTGTTGCGCGCAGCCAGGGTCTCGATCAGGCCATCAATGCCCTTGGCGTTGATCTCCTGGGCAAACTGGCCCCGGTAGGTTTCCACCAGCCAGACACCCAGCACATTCAGGTTGTAGATCTTCCAGCCTGCGCCGTCGCCAGGGGTTTTTTCGAGGCGGTAGTCCAGCTGAATGGGGTCGCCACGGCCCACGATTTCGGTGCGCACCAGCACGTCCTTGTCTTCGGGCGCAGCGCGCAACGGCTTGACCTGGATGCTTTGGTCGTTGACCTGCGCCAGCGCACCCGCATAGGTGCGCACCAGCAAGATCTTGAACTCGTCCTGCAGGCGTTTTTGCTGCTCGGGCGTGGCCTGGCGCCAGCCTGGCCCCACGGCAGCGGCAGTCATGCGGCGAAAGTTGACGTTGGGCATCACGGTCTTGTCCACCAGCGCGATCACCTTGGTCAAGTCGCCGCCCTGAATCGCCTTGTCGGACTTCACAGTGTTGAGCACGTCGGTGGACAGGCGCTTGATCATCGCGTCCGGCGCTTCGTCTGCCGCCAGAGCGGCCAGCGGCAAGCCCAGAGATGCCACGGCGGCAGCACACAGTGCCAGGTGGCCCAGGGAACGTCGGTTCATCATGTCCTCTATCCTCTACTTTCTCATTCAGTCATGAGCCGCCATCCGGCATGCCCGTGTTGCATTGTGGTGGCCGCAGAAACAACGCATGCGTCGCGGGCGTTGCGGTGTGCAAGCAAGTGCAACACGATCGCCCGCGCTATGGCCGCCATCGGCGGGCAGCCCCCTGGAAATCACCTCAACGGGGAGGCTCTTGCGGCAGCACGCCGTCGTTGCCGTCTTTGCCATCCGAGCCCTTGCTGTTCTGGGGCTCGCCAGCCTGGCTGCGCACCTGCAGGAAAACGTCCCGCGTGAAGCTGTACTTGTCCAGCGCGGCACTGTCGAGGACGGAGCTTGCCCGCAAAAGATTGGCGCGCGTGTCCACCACCCGCAGTGCATACAGCGTGTTCCGGGCCGAGACCGGGTCCACATAGCTCACCACGTTGCCTTTCATGTCCACCGGCAGCGCAAAGGTGTCGCGCACCGTGGACGGGCCGAGAACCGGCAGCACCAGGTATGGGCCAGTTCCCACGCCCCATCGGCCCAGCGTCAGGCCAAAGTCCTGCTTGTAGCGGTCTATGCCCAGCTCACTGGCGATATCGAGCACCCCGCCGAGACCCATGAAGGTGTTGACATTGACGCGCATGAACGTCGAGGCGGCAGCCTCCGCGCGCAGTTGCAGCACGTTGTTCACAAACGACCAGACATCGCCGATGTTGGCGAAAAAGTTGCTCACCCCCGTGCGCACGGGGGCGGGCGCGATGTCCTGGTAGGCAATCGCTACCGGCTTGAGCACCATGGCATCAACTTGCTCGTTGAAGTTGGTCATGCTCCGGTTGTAGGATTCCAGCGGATCACGCGGGTCGGGATTGGCCACGGTGGCACAGCCCGAAAGCAGCGCACCGGCCAACAGCAGCGCCGAACCGCCCAGCGCACGTGGCAAGCCCTGCTGCTTGGAGCCGGTGGGCAGGGTGGTTGTTTCAAAGTTCTTCATTTCTTGTCACCTGCCCCTGCGGGCTTACCGCCGTCTTCGGCTTTGCTGTAGAGAAACTGTCCAATGAGGTTTTCGAGCACCACGGCAGACTGGGTCGCGGTGACCATGTCGCCCGCAACAAGGTTCTTCTCGTCCGCCCCGGCCTCAATACCGATGTACTGCTCACCCAACAGGCCGCTGGTGAGAATCTTGAGGGAGCTGTCCTTCGGGAAAGCGTAGCGGTTTTCCATCGCCAGCGTCACCCGCGCCTGGTAGGTCTTGTCGTCGAACGTGATGGACTCCACACGCCCGACCACCACGCCCGCACCGCGCACCGCAGCCTGGGGCTTGAGCCCGCCGATGTTGTCAAAACGCGCCGTGATGCGGTAGCCGGACTGGAAATTCAGGCTCAGCAAATTGGCGGACTGGAGCGCCAGAAACACCAGCGCCACGGCACCCAGCATCACGAACAGCCCAACCCAGAGATCGTTTTTGGAGCGTTGCATTGTTTATTTCCTCTTCACTGCCAGCATCGCCAGCTCAGATACTGAACATCAGGGCCGTGAGGACGAAGTCGAGCCCCAGCACGGCCAGGCACGCCATCACCACGGTGCGCGTAGTGGCACGCGACACGCCCTCGGGCGTGGGCTTGGCAGTAAAGCCCTGCAGCAACGCCACAAAGGTGACGGCAACGCCGAACACCACGCTTTTGAGCACCCCGTTGCCCACGTCTTTCCACACGTCAACGCCGCCCTGCGTCTGGCTCCAGAAAGCGCCGGGGTCGATGCCGATCATGAGCACGCCCACGCTCCAGCCACCAATCACCCCCACCGCACTGAACACCGCCGCCAGCAGGGGCATGGTGATCACGCCGGCCCAGAAGCGGGGCGCCAGAATGCGCTGGACGGGGTCCACCGCCATCATTTCCATCGCGCTGAGCTGCTCGCCAGCACGCATCAAACCAATCTCGGCCGTCAGCGACGTGCCCGCCCGCCCCGCAAACAGCAAGGCGGTGACCACGGGCCCCAGCTCCCGCACCAGCGACAGCGTGACCAGAAGACCCAGCGCTTCTGCTGAACCGTAGCGCTGCAGCGTGTAATACCCCTGCAGCCCCAGCACCAGCCCTACAAACAGGCCGGACACTGCGATGATGGCCAGCGAGTAGTTGCCCAGAAAATGCACCTGGTCGCGCACCAGCGAAGGCCGCATGAAGGTGGCACCCACCATCCGCACCAGCCGTACAAAAAGACGCGCGCCCATGCCAATGTCGGCCAGCTTTTGGCGCACGGCAAAACCGACATCGGAGGGGTTGTACCAGCTCACCGTGCACGCCCTCCCACAGGTCCGAAGTCCTGCACCTCGTCAGGGCCAGGGTAATGAAAGGGTACCGGCCCTGTGGGCAAGGCATTGACAAACTGGTGGACCAGGGGGTCCGTGCTGGCACGCACCTCATCTGGCGTGCCCTGAGCAGCCACCACGCCAGCCCCGAGGATGATCACGTGGTCTGCCAGCCGGAAGGTTTCCTCCAGGTCGTGCGAGACCACGATGCTCGTGAGGCCCATTGCATCATTGAGCTGGCGGATCAGCTGCGCCGCCGTACCCAGGGAAATGGGGTCCAGCCCCGCAAAAGGCTCGTCATACATGACCAGCTCCGGGTCCAGCGCAATGGCACGGGCCAGGGCCACCCGCCGGGCCATTCCCCCCGAAATCTCGCTGGGCATGAGATCACGTGCGCCGCGCAGGCCCACGGCATGCAGTTTCATGAGGACCACGTCGCGGATCAGCGCTTCGGAAAGGTCGGTGTGCTCCCTGAGCGGAAAGGCCACATTCTCGAAAACACTCAGGTCAGTGAACAACGCCCCGAACTGGAACAGCATCCCCATCCGGCGACGGACGGCGTACAAGCCAGACGCATCAAGGCGACCCACGTCCTGCCCATCAAACAGGACTTCACCGCCCGAAGCCCGCTGCTGCCCCCCTATCAGGCGCAGCACCGTGGTCTTGCCCCCACCGGAGGCACCCATCAGCGCCGTGACCTTGCCACGCGGCACGGTCAGCGAAACGTCGCGCAGGATGTCGCGGTCTCCGTAGGAGAACGTGACATTGCGCAGTTCGGCAAGGAGGGAGGGGTCAGGCATGCAAAAAAGATTCAGGATTCCGGGTCATCAGTCACCACACAGTGATTCCTCGGGCCGCAGGAAGCCGCGATGGTAGCTCAAGATGCAAACATACATACATGTATGTTTGCATCTTGAAGCATCTGCATCATGAGATGAATGATCGCTCAGACGCCATACAACCCCGGATTGACAGAACCCTCGATTGTGCCAATAAAGATGCGCAGACGTGGAAGGCGGGGCCATCCACCTGGACTGGCGGGCGCGCGCCGGGTCCAGTCGGTGGCCTCGCCCAAGAATGCGTCCGCCGCCCCTCCCCTCCCAACTGCCAGGGTCATATCCACCGATCGCTTTACGCCCTGACTAACCCGCCATGAAAAACGGCGCCGCAGCGCCGTTTCGATCGCATGTTCCGCAGCCGATCAGCGCGGCAGATCTGAGTAGCCCATGAGGAACTCATCGACTGCACGCGCGGCCTGACGGCCTTCGCGGATGGCCCAGACGACCAGCGACTGACCACGCCGAATGTCGCCAGCAGCGAAAACCTTGGGCACGTTGGTGGCATAACCGCCATCGAAGTCGGTCGTGGCGCGGGCATTGCCCCGGGCATCCTTGTCCACGCCAAAAGCTTCCAGCACGGCAGCCACCGGGCTCACAAAGCCCATGGCCAGCAGCACCAGATCGGCCTTCAGGATCTTCTCAGACCCGGCCACCTCGACCATCTTGCCGTCCTTGAACTCCACACGCACGGTCTTGAGGCCGGTGACCTTGCCCTTTTCGCCGATGAACTCCTTGGTGGAGATGGCGAACTCGCGCTCGCAACCCTCTTCGTGGCTGGAGCTGGTGCGCAGCTTGATCGGCCAGTAAGGCCAGGTCAGCGGGCGGTTTTCCTCTTCGGGCGGCTGGGGCATCAACTCAAACTGGGTGACGCTCACGGCGCCATGGCGGTTGCTGGTACCCACGCAGTCGCTACCGGTGTCGCCGCCACCAATCACGATGACGTGTTTGCCATCGGCGCGCAACTGGCCCTTGAGCTTGTCGCCGGCGTTGACCTTGTTCTGCTGCGGCAAGAACTCCATCGCGAAGTGGATGCCATCGAGGTCACGGCCCGGCACGGGCAGATCGCGCGATTGCTCAGCGCCACCGGTCAGCAGCACGGCATCGAACTCCTTGTTCAACTGCTCGGGCGTGACAGTTTCCTTGGCCCAGTTGGTGACCTTGGAATCTTTGCCCAGTCCGTCCTTGGCGGCGCCCACGAACACGCCGGTGCGGAAGACCACGCCTTCGGCTTCCATCTGCTTGACGCGGCGGTCAATGTGCGACTTCTCCATCTTGAAGTCCGGAATGCCGTAGCGCAGCAGCCCGCCCACGCGGTCGTTCTTTTCAAACAGCGTGACGCTGTGGCCAGCGCGCGCGAGTTGCTGTGCTGCCGCCATACCTGCGGGGCCAGAGCCCACCACGGCCACCTTCTTGCCCGTTTTGTGCTTGGCAACGCGTGGCTGTACCCAGCCCTCCTCCCACGCACGGTCAATGATCGCGTGCTCGATGGACTTGATGCCCACGGCGTCGTCGTTCACATTGAGCACGCAGGCGGCCTCGCAGGGTGCGGGGCAGATGCGGCCGGTGAACTCGGGGAAGTTGTTGGTGCTGTGCAGCACCTCAATCGCGCTCTTCCAGTCCGCGTGGTACACCAAATCGTTGAAGTCCGGAATGATGTTGTTTACCGGGCAGCCGTTGTTGCAGAACGGCGTGCCGCAGTCCATGCAGCGCGCGCCTTGCACCTTGGCCTGGCTTTCATCCAGCCCGATGACAAATTCCTTGTAGTGCTTCAAGCGCTCGGGCACAGGCTTGTAGCCCTCTTCGATGCGCTCGTATTCCATGAAGCCGGTAGTTTTTCCCATGACGATGTCCTTGTCTATGAATGCTGTGCGAAGGTGGGTGACGTCGCCTTACTTGGCGGGTGCCACTTCTTTTTTGGTAGCAGCTACCGCTGGTGTAGCGGACTCCTCCAGCACTTTTCGTTCATAAATTTCAGCCAACGCACGCTTGTACTCGGTCGGGAAGACCTTGACGAACTTGCTGCGCGATGCGGCCCAGTTGTCGAGCAGTTCGCGTGCCCGCTTGCTGCCCGTCCAGCGGTTGTGGTCTTCCAGCAGCTTCTTGAGCTGGGCTTCGTCGGTCTGTCCGTTGTGCCAGATCGAGCGTGGCACCGTGGCTTCCTGCTCGGTGGCGGGCAGGATGCGCTCCAGCGTCACCATGGACATGTTGCAGCGGGTGTCGAACTGACCGTCTTCGTCGTACACGTATGCCACGCCGCCGCTCATGCCCGCCGCAAAGTTGCGGCCGGTCTTGCCAAGCACCACCACGGTGCCCCCGGTCATGTATTCGCAACCGTGGTCGCCCGTGCCCTCCACCACTGCGGTGGCGCCCGATAGACGCACGGCGAAACGCTCACCGGCAACGCCGCTGAAGAAGGCTTCGCCCGTGGTGGCGCCGTACATCACGGTGTTGCCAACGATGGTGTTGCGCACGGCGTCACCGCGGAAATCGATGCTGGGGCGCACGACCACGCGGCCTCCCGACAGACCCTTGCCCGTGTAGTCGTTGGCGTCGCCGATCAGGTACAGCGTGATGCCGCGCGTGAGGAACGCACCGAACGACTGGCCGCCCGTGCCTTCGAGCTGGATACGGATGCTGTCGTCGGGCAGGCCTTCGGGGTGCACGCGGGTGACAGCGCCTGACAGCATGGCGCCGACCGAGCGGTTCACGTTGCGCGCCACCTCGATGAACTGCACGCGCTCGCCCTTTTCAATGGCGGGCTTGCTGCGTTCGATGAGCTTGCGGTCCAGCGTGTGCTCGATGTTGTGGTCCTGCACGTCCACGTGGAAGCGCGGCACATCGGCGGGCACGTTGGGCTGGGCGAACAGGCGGCTGAAGTCCAGGCCACGTGCCTTCCAGTGTTCCAGTCCCTGGCGCATGTCGAGCAGATCGGTGCGGCCGATCAGGTCGTCGAACTTGCGAATGCCGAGCTGGGCCATGATCTGGCGCACTTCTTCGGCGATGAAGAAGAAATAGTTCACCACGTGCTCGGGCTTGCCCGAGAACTTCTTGCGCAGCTCGGGGTCCTGGGTGGCCACGCCCACGGGGCAGGTGTTCAGGTGGCACTTGCGCATCATGATGCAGCCTTCCACCACCAGCGGTGCCGTGGCAAAGCCGAACTCGTCCGCGCCCAGCAGCGCGCCGATGGCGACGTCGCGGCCGGTCTTCATCTGGCCGTCGGCCTGCACACGGATGCGGCCGCGCAGGCGGTTCAGCACCAGCGTCTGCTGGGTTTCGGCCAGGCCGATTTCCCAGGGGCCACCCGCGTGCTTGATGGACGACCAGGGCGAAGCGCCCGTGCCGCCGTCATGCCCTGCGATCACCACGTGGTCGCTCTTGCACTTGGCCACGCCTGCGGCGATGGTGCCCACGCCCACTTCAGAGACCAGCTTGACGCTGATGCCAGCGTGTGGTGCCACGTTCTTCAGATCGTGGATCAGTTGGGCCAGATCCTCAATGGAGTAGATGTCGTGGTGCGGCGGGGGCGAGATCAGGCCCACGCCGGGCACGCTGTGGCGCAGCTTGCCGATGTAGTTGGACACCTTGCCACCGGGCAGCTGGCCGCCTTCGCCCGGCTTGGCGCCCTGGGCCATTTTGATCTGGATCTGGTCGGCCGACGACAGGTATTCGGCCGTCACACCGAAGCGACCCGAGGCCACCTGCTTGATGCGGCTGCGCAGCGAGTCGCCGTCCTGCAGGGGCAGGTCGACCTCCACGTTCTCGGCACCAATCACGCTCTTGAGCGTATCGCCCTTCTTGATCGGGATGCCCTTGAGTTCGTTGCGGTAGCGTGCGGCGTCCTCACCACCTTCGCCGGTGTTGCTCTTGCCGCCGATGCGGTTCATGGCCACGGCCAGCGTGGCGTGGGCCTCGGTGGAGATGGAACCCAACGACATGGCCCCCGTGGCAAAGCGCTTGACGATTTCCTTGGCGGGCTCGACTTCGTCGACCGGAATCGCCTTGGCGGGGTCGATCTTGAACTCGAACAGGCCGCGCAGCGTCATGTGGCGCTTGCTCTGGTCGTTGATCAGCTGGGCGTATTCCTTGTAGGTGTTCCAGTTGTTGGCGCGCGTGCTGTGCTGCAGCTTGGCAATCGCATCGGGCGTCCACATGTGGTCTTCGCCCCGAGCGCGCCAGGCGTATTCGCCGCCGGCGTCCAGCATGGTCTCGAGCACGGGGTCGTCACCAAACGCGGCCTTGTGCATGCGGATGGCCTCTTCGGCGATCTCGAACACGCCGATGCCTTCCACGCGGCTGGCGGTGCCGGTGAAGTACTTGCCCACGGTTTCCGTGTTGAGGCCGATGGCCTCGAACAACTGGGCGCCGCAGTAGCTCATGTAGGTGCTCACACCCATCTTGGACATGATCTTGGACAGGCCCTTGCCGATCGCCTTGACGTAGTTATAGATGGCCTTGTCGGCCGACAGGTCGCCGCCCAGGTCCTTGTGCATCTCGGCCAGGGTTTCCATGGCGAGGTAGGGGTGCACGGCCTCGGCACCGTAGCCAGCCAGCACGGCAAAGTGGTGCACTTCGCGCGCGGTGCCCGTCTCGACCACCAGGCCGGCCGTGGTGCGCAGGCCCGCTCCCACCAAGTGCTGGTGGATGGCGGACAACGCCAGCAGCGCAGGGATTGCCACCTGGGTAGCGCTCACGGCGCGGTCGCTCACGATCAGGATGTTGGCGCCGCCCTTGATGGCATCCACGGCCTGCGCGCACAACGAGGCGAGCTTGGCTTCCACCCCCTCACGGCCCCAGTTCAGTGGGTAGGTGATGTCGATGGTCACGCTCTTGAACTTGCCTTGCGTGTACTTTTCGATGTCGCGCAGCTTGGCCATGCCGGCAAAGTCGAGCACGGGCTGGCTCACTTCGAGCCGCATCGGCGGGTTGACCTGGTTGATGTCCAGCAGGTTCGGCTTGGGTCCGATGAAGCTGTTGAGCGACATCACGATGGCTTCGCGGATCGGATCGATCGGCGGGTTCGTCACCTGGGCGAACAGCTGCTTGAAGTAGTTGTACAGCGGCTTGTTCTTGCCCGACAGCACAGCCAGCGGACTGTCATTGCCCATCGAGCCAATGCCCTCTTCACCATTCTTGGCCATGGGCGCCATCAGGAACTTGATGTCTTCCTGCGTGTAACCGAAGGCCTGCTGGCGGTCGAGCAGCGGCAGATCGGCAGGCTGCGGTGCGGCCACTTGCGCGCCCGCGTCAATGCTGTCGAGCTTGATCCGCAGGTTTTCGATCCACTGCTTGTAGGGCTTGGTGTTGACGATGTTGGCTTTTAGCTCGTCGTCGTCGATCATGCGGCCTTGTTCCAGGTCGATCAGGAACATCTTGCCGGGCTGCAGGCGCCACTTGCGCACGATCTTGTTCTCGGGCACCGGCAACACACCCGACTCGGAGCCCATGATGACCAGATCGTCGTCGGTGATGCAGTAGCGCGAGGGGCGCAGGCCGTTGCGGTCCAGCGTGGCGCCGATCTGGCGACCATCGGTGAACACGATGGAGGCCGGGCCGTCCCAAGGCTCCAGCATGGCAGCGTGGTATTCATAGAAGGCGCGGCGGCGCTCGTCCATGGTGGTGTGCTGCTCCCAGGGCTCGGGGATCATCATCATCACGGCTTGGCTGATGGGGTAGCCGGCCATGGTCAGCAGTTCGAGGCAGTTGTCGAACGTGGCGGTGTCGGACTGGTCGGCGAAGCTGATGGGGTAGAGCTTTTGCAGGTCGGCGGCCAACACCGGCGAGGCCATTACGCCTTCGCGCGCCTTCATCCAGTTGTAGTTGCCCTTGACGGTGTTGATTTCACCGTTGTGCGCCACATAGCGGTAGGGGTGGGCCAGCGGCCACTCGGGGAAGGTGTTGGTGGAGAAACGCTGGTGCACCAGACCGATGGCCGAGACGCAGCGCTCGTCGGACAGGTCCTTGTAGTACACGCCCACCTGGTCGGCCAGCAGCAGGCCCTTGTAGACCACCGTGCGGCTGGACATGGAGGGAACGTAGTATTCCTTGCTGTGCTTGAGCTTGAGGGCCTGGATGTTGGCGCTGGCCGTCTTGCGGATCACGTACAGCTTGCGCTCCAGCGCATCCTGCACGATCACGTCGTTGCCACGGCCGATGAACACCTGGCGCAGGATGGGCTCCTTCTTGCGCACGGTGGGGGACATGGGCATGTCCACATTGACCGGCACATCGCGCCAGCCCAGCAGTACCTGGCCTTCTGCCTTAATGGCACGCTCCATCTCCTGCTCGCAAGCCAAGCGGGAAGCATGCTCCTTGGGCAGAAAGATCATGCCCACACCGTATTCACCAGCCGCTGGCAAGGTCACGCCTTGCTTGGCCATCTCTTCGCGGTACAGCGCGTCAGGGATCTGGATCAGGATGCCGGCGCCGTCGCCCATCAGCGGGTCGGCACCCACCGCGCCACGGTGGTCGATGTTTTCCAGAATCTTCAGAGCCTGCGTCACGATGTCGTGGCGCTTGATGCCCTTGATGTGGGCCACAAACCCGAGGCCGCAGGCGTCGTGTTCGTTACCCGATGAATACAAACCGTGTTGTTGCAGATGCTGGATCTCGGCAGCCGTGGTCATGGCGCACTCCTATATTTTTCGCAGGGAGTGGAAGATTAGTGCATTGCAACATCTTTTGGCAAGAAAATTAATTAGGGTCAGATTCTTAATTTACGAATGAAAATTGAATTTCATTTTTTATTAGGGACACATCAAACTTAATAGCAATTAAATCAACAACAGCAAGCGATAATGCCATATTTATTCAGACTTTTTGCGAAGCGCCGGCCTACCGGCTTGTCCCTGGGTTACCCGGCGCGGTGTGTGCTTTTGCAACTCTTGAACAAATTCTGCGTCGCCCAGCGCCCAACCACTGAGTGCGGATGACGTCAGCACAGTCTGCTCCCGCGAGCCGATGCCCGCCTGCACCAGCTCGGCATACGCCGCCTCGCGCGCAAACGGCGTGTTGCCCAGCGCCCAGTACAAAGCATGCGGTGTGAGCAAACGGTCATGGCGCAGTCCCAGCCAATGGGCATGGCTGGACCACGGGTAGTCGCCAGGCTGCGCCACCTGCCCGGCCCGCACCGGGTTCAGATCAAGGTAGACCATGCAAGGCAGGAGATACCGCTCGGGCTGCAGCACCGTGGAACGATAGCGCCCCTCCCACAGGGTGCCCGTACGGGCGTGGCGCCGGTTGAAATACTGCACGTAGCGCCGCCCTACCGCCTGCATCATCTGCGGAAGGCCGTCAGCAGTAGTGGGCGTGGCCAGCAGATGAAAGTGGTTGTCCATCAGCACATAGGCATGCACAGAAACACCAAATTTCTGCGCATTGTCTGCCAGCAGCGAAAGCATAGTCTCGAAGTCTTCGCGGTCCGCGAAGATGCTTTGGCGGTTGTTTCCGCGCTGGATGACGTGGTGCAGATGACCCGGCAGGGTCAGGCGCGGCAGGCGGGCCATGGATGTGGATGGGAGCTAGGGGGAGGATGATCATAAATCCGTCCCCGATTTCTTCTCACCCCGACAACAACGTATGGCGCGACGTCAGTCCTGCACCAATTCCACGGCAACCTGGGTATCGCGAGCCTCCGGCTTCAGACCAAAGCGAGCCCCCAGCGCCTTGTCAAGGCCAAACTCTTCCAGAATGGCGCGCAGGCGCTCCGAGGCGCTGCGCTTTTTCTGCCCCGTGTAGCGGGCAATGATCAGCTCATTCTTCATGCTGTGCTCCCAGCCTACCAGCTCTGTCACGGTGACCTGGTAGCCACTCGCCTCCAGGTACAGACAGCGCAACACATTGGTGACCTGGCTGCCCAGTTCGCGCGTGTGCAGCGGGTGGCGCCACAGCTCGGCCAAGGGCGTGCGCGACAGCTGCAAGGCCTTGCCCTGCCGCAGGCAGGCGGCCATCTCAGCCTGGCAGCACGGCACCAGCACCATCGCCCGGGCCTGTTTCTGCAGTCCGAAAGCAATGGCATCGTCCGTGGCGGTGTCACAGGCATGCAAGGCGGTGACCACATCGATCCTGGCTGGCAATTCATCTGCACCGGTGGATTCCGCCACCGACACATTCAGGAACGACATGCGTTCAAAGCCCAGTTTCTGCGCCAGCAGGCGGGATTTGTCCACCAGCTCGGCGCGCGTTTCCACCCCGTAGATGTGCCCGTGCCCCAGGGCCTTGAAGTACAGGTCGTACAGGATAAAACCCAGATACGACTTGCCCGCCCCATGGTCTGCGAGCGTCGGCCCCTGGTCGGTGGTGGCAAGCTCCGTGAGCAACGGCTCGATGAAGTTGAACAGGTGGTAGACCTGCTTGAGCTTGCGCCGCGAGTCCTGATTCAGGCGTCCATCGCGCGTGAGGATGTGCAGTTCCTTGAGCAGTTCTATCGACTGGCCCGGCCGCAGTTCGGAAAGCTCCGCAGACTCGGCCTTGGAGGCGGCCGCCTTCGGGCGGGAAGCATGCGGCTGCTGCGCGCGGGCTGCAGAGAGGTCTTTGGTCTTTCTCATCATCGAACGTCCTGGCTCGCTTCCGGCAGCGATGGCGTGCCAGCGCTGGGGCCCACATCCAGCGCGGACCAGCCCTGCATGCCCAATGCCTGCAGCACCTCAATATTTCGCTCAAAAATTGTTTCCGCCTCCGGAAACACCTCCACGGCGCGGTCGATGCTCTCCTCCCGCAGCAGATGCAGTGTGGGGTATGGCGAACGGTTGGTGCAATTGGTCACGTCATCCACATCGGTGCCCGCAAACTGAAACTGGGGGTGAAAACTCGCGATCTGCAGCGTGCCGTCGAGCTCCATGGCCTCCAGCAGTGCCTCCGCATCTCCCAGAAAATCGTTGAAATCAAGAAAATCCTGGAGGCAGTGAGGGAGTATCAGCAAGGTGGTGTCCCGCGTTTCGGCAGGGGTCGCCACCAGGGCAGACAGCTCACTGCGCAGAAGAGCCAGCACGTCCGTCAAGTCTTCGGTCAGCGCGACCACGTAGTGAATCTGCCCTTTGACATGAACACCCTTGGCAAAAGGGCACAGGTTGAGCCCGATCACTGCTCGCTCCAGCCAACGGACGGTGTTGCGAACGAACAAATCGGCAGGCTCCGAAGAGGCCACCGAGGCCGTAAAGGGGGGGGAGGAAGTCATGAAACGGGCGCACGGGGCGCGAAGAAGTGCGAGGTAGATTTTACCGGGCGCCCTGCCCACCCCCACAGCCGCTAGTCGAAAAGCCGCCGTCCCGTCAGGCGCTCATGCTCCCGCGCTGCAAACCGGTCTGTCATGCCCGCAATGAAATCCGCCACAGCCCTTGCCCGCAGCGGGCCGCAGTCCACAGAGGCCTGCTCGGCAAACGCCGCCTTCATTTCTTGGGGGGAGGCCGTGTACGCTCCAAACAGGTCGCGCACGACCTCCTGCGCACGTCCCGTGGTCTCCATGACGCGTGGATGGCGGTACAGGTTTTTAAAGAGGAACTGCTTGAGTTCCAGCGAGCGCGCACGCATGGCATCGCCAAACATCACGAGCGACGGCGATTGGCGCACGGCCTGCACATCAGTGGGCGCGTGCCTGGCCAGTGCTGCCTGCGTGGCATCAATCACGTCATAAACCTGCGCGCTGAGCATGCGCCGTATGGCTTCAAACAACAGGCGCCGTTGCAGCAGCGGCTGCACGAGATCCGGGTACTCGGCCTGGGCCGCGGCGCGGTACTGGTCGAACAAGGGCACGTCCTGCAATTGCGCCAGCGTGATCAGCCCAGAGCGCACGCCGTCATCGATGTCGTGCGCGTTGTAGGCGATTTCATCGGCTAAGTTGCACAGCTGCGCCTCCAGGCTGGGCTGCTCCCGGCGCAAAAACCTTGCACCAACGCCACCGGGCTCTTCCCGCTCCAACTGCTGTGCGTGTTGCCTGGAACAGTGCTTGAGCACGCCTTCACGCGTCTCGAAGGTCAAGTTCAGTCCGTCGTACTGTGGATAACGCTCCTCCAGCTTGTCCACTACCCGCAAACTCTGCAGGTTGTGCTCAAAGCCCCCGTGCTCCGCCATGCACCCATGCAGCGCATCCTGGCCGGCATGTCCAAACGGCGTGTGCCCAAGATCGTGGGCCAACGAGATCGCTTCCACCAGGTCTTCGTTGATGCGCAAGGAGCGAGCGATGGACCGCCCCAATTGGGCGACCTCCAGCGAGTGCGTCAGGCGTGTGCGAAACAGGTCCCCTTCATGGTTGAGAAAGACCTGCGTCTTGTAGACCAATCGCCGAAATGCAGTGGAGTGCACGATCCGGTCTCGATCACGCTGGTATTCGGTCCGTGTGGGTGCCGGTGTTTCGGGGTAGCGCCGCCCCCTGGTCGCAGCAGGGTGGCAGGCGTACGGAGCCAGGTCAGTGATCGGAATCAAAATTGCCGCCAGCGCTTATCTATAAAGCGCAAATAGCTATACTATTTATAGCAATTAGTGACAAGCACCTTCTAGGCACAACATGCATCAATCACTTCGCGCACCAAGCTGTCCGGTGCAGCGCGCACTGCCGCCTTGCCCGGGCCATCGATCACGACAAATCGGATCTCACCGGCTTCGGATTTCTTATCGATGCGCATCAGTTCCAAATAACGGCCGGCATTGTCTGCGGCGTCCAGAATGGGCCCCTTGGTGGGCAACCCCGCGCGCTGAATCAGCAGATTCAGGCGGGCCACAAATTCGCCGTCCACCAAGCCAAGCCTCCGAGAAAGCTCTGCCGCCATCACCATGCCGGCACCAACGCCCTCACCATGCAGCCACACGCCATAACCCATGCCAGCTTCAATGGCGTGCCCAAAGGTATGGCCAAAATTGAGGATGGCACGAAGGCCCGTCTCTTTTTCATCCTGGCCGACAACCCAGGCCTTGATCTCGCAACTGCGCCGTACAGCGTGCGCGAGGGCGTCGCGGTCGTGCGCGATCAGGGCATCCATATTCCGTTCCAGCCAATCAAAGAAGGCCATGTCCGAGATCGGTCCGTATTTGATGACCTCTGCAAGACCGGCACTGAATTCGCGCGCTGGCAACGTATCGAGCACCGCAAGGTCGCACACCACCAACTGCGGCTGGTAAAACGCACCAATCATGTTCTTACCGAGTGGATGGTTGATCGCCGTCTTGCCACCCACCGAAGAATCCACCTGGGCCAGCAGCGTGGTGGGTACTTGCACAAAGGGCACTCCCCGCATGTAACTGGCCGCAGCAAAGCCTGTCATGTCACCGACGACTCCCCCTCCTAGCGCAAAAACGGTTGTCTTCCGATCACAAGTGTTGGACAGCAGCGAGTCGAAAATGAGCTGCAAAGTCTGCCAATTCTTATGCTCTTCTCCGTCAGGCAAGTGCAACTCATGAATCTGCGTATAACGGCCTGCAAGTGCTTCCCGCAAAGCATCTGCATACAAACGGGCGACCGTGGTGTTACTCACAATCAATGCCGTGCTCGCGCGAGGCAAACCGGCGTAGGACGCCGCGTCGGCCAAAAGGCCATCTCCGATCAGTATGCGATAGCTACGCTCAGCCAGCTCAATGGTGACGGCTTGATCAATCTGTGGCATGGAATATTGTTGCAGTTTGGTTGAACGACTGTGAAACATCACTGCCCTGGATCCGTTTTTATCTTAATGAACTTCGCATATGGGCCAAGTTCGTCCCGGCTATCGGGCGGAATACGCATTGGATAGCTAGACAGCAAACGCACACGAATCGCATAGGGTCTTGGCCCAGGAAATTGAGGTCTACTGACTCAGTTCGCGCCATTCTCCCTTACCCCAAGGGTCTACCCGTCAATGCATCCCTCTCGAGCGAGGTACAGCAACGCTAACCCTCGTCGGCAGCTACACCGAAGAAAAACAGGGATCAACAAGCCAATTTCTCAAAAAAAACCCCAGGATATACCTGGGGTTTGGTGTCAACATTGCTCAGAAGGCGTTGCGAAAAGCCTTCTGAGCATCGGGCTGACTACCCTCTATCAGGGGCAGGTGTATTCGAGAGGATCTCCTCCAGGCGGAATAGTGCTTGCACTCACTACGGTGATACTGAATGTCCGTGTCACTTTCGCGGCCCCCTTCGTTGCGGTCACCAGGAACCGCTGCTGTCCGCAGTTTGCCACTTTAGGCACGCCGTTCAAAACACCCGCCGTGCTTGTGGTACCACTGGTCAGCCATGAAGGCAGGCTGGTGAAACTCCAGGTCACATCGCTGACAGAGGCCACGAAGGAATACGTAAAGTTCGCACCGACAGGCGCTGAGCCCAACGAACACACCGTATCGGAGTTGCAATCGCCAATCGCGAAGTCCTCAGGCAATCCGCCCACCACTTTGAGCTTCAGGACGGCAGTGTCAACGATCTTGTTTCTGTCGACGACAGTAACGGTCGCACGGTAATCACGCTCTTCCGCGGAGCTACTTACAGTTCCGCTGATCATTCCTGTACTGGAATTGATTGACAAGCCTGCGGGCAAACCCGTAGCGGACCAAGTCAATGGCGGCAATCCCCCGCTCGCAGCCAAGAGGGAAGTGAATGGAACACCCTTGGTCACTGTTCCAAGATCTGCATCTGCCAGTGTCAGCGGGTCAGTCACAGCCGCAATGACCGGGAACACGTCGATGATCGAAATGGGATCCTGAATACCATTGGCAACGTTGTTGTCAAAGCGGTCTGACGTGAACTCCACAAATATGGGCCCCGTTTCTTCGCCACTCAGCAAGCTGAACAGTGCAACACCACCCGTAGACGGCAGCTGCAAAATGCTGCCCGACTGATTCCCTGAAACCAATCGAGCACCATTGGCAGCGTCTGTTCCCGCCATAATTCTAACTTGGACTTTGGCACCTGAAGCATCTGGTGTAGGTTGATTACTGTCATCAAGAACAAAAGCTTGAATACCAACTTGGTTTATCAAACCATTGGGGTTGGATTTACTTCCAAGGAATTTTTGAGCCACGTATTCAGGAGTTGCAGCAATAACTCGCAGACTTGCAGGCTTACCAGTCGCCGCTCCCGCTCCGACAGAAATATTTACACTCGCCTTTTCAACACGTCCAGATCGGGGATCCGATACTGAGCATGTAATAGTCGCCACCCCAGCTTGATTACCCGCATGAAAATGGAAAGAATTACCTCCGGAATTTGCATCCAGAGCGATGTTTCGGAATGCAAGGGGGTTTCCCTCATCATCCTGATGCTCTTCATCACCGTCAAGATAATACAGAGGCCCAGAACTCAGACCATACTCTGTATTGCAGCCAAATACATTCTCGCCACTCGGAATTGGTGCTCCACCCTTTGTAGCATTCACATACAAAACCGTCGTGAACGGCGCATAGACTCCAATACCGACAGGATAATTTCCAACATTGACAGGCAGAGTAGTTTTCTCCGCACGCAAAGTGATAGCATAATTTTCATCCGTTTGACCCGGATTCCCCCCGCCGCCGCCACAAGCCGCAAGTACAGTCACCAGTGCAATTGGCACAAATTTGATATATTTCAACATTTATGTTCCCATTCAAAGATTAAATTCAGCGAATTGCAGCACGCTCGGTAAGAACTTTCGGGGTAATAAAAATCAACATTTCCTGCTTATTTGCTTGCTTAGTTTTTGTTTTAAATAAATTACCAACGCCGGGAATGTCACCCAAAAATGGCACCTTTGCCTCGGCATCATCCTCGAACAATTCAAAAATTCCACCAATTACGACCGTACCGCCATTTTCAACCAACACCTGAGTTTTAATGTGCTTAGTATTAATAGCACGCACATTTTGAAGAATTTCACCTGGACTATCTTTGTTTACATCAAGATCCAAGATGATATTACCTTCTGGTGTTATTTGAGGCAACACCTCCAATTTTAAAACTGCTTTCTTAAACGCGATAACCGTTCCACCATTTGGAGCTGTTACGGGATATGGAAATTCGGTCCCTTGCTCGATAGATGCTTTGGTTTGATCAGCTGTCACAACACGGGGGCTGGATACAATCTTACCTTTACCGTCTGCCTCCATCGCAGATATCTCTAGATTCAAAAATCTGTTGGCCGCGGAGTTAAAAATTGATATAGCGAAACTTGCTGGATCGAACCCTCCTTGAGCCTGAGCAGGAAGATTAACAAAGCTACCCAAAGTATTAGCAGCCCCACCAGCACCAGATGACGCTACCGCGTTACTATAGCTGGTGCCAAACGCCACGCTATTGCCACCACCGATATTGTACCCCCCGGTACCGCCACGATTAGCACGCAAATCTGTTCCACCTAGTCGAACGCCCAAGGAGCGCCCGAACGTATCGGATGCCTCAACAATTCTCGCTTCAATCATCACTTGTCGAACAGCAACATCCAAGGTCGAGAGCAACTGACGTACTTCTTCCAGTTTACTTGCCGTGTCAGTCACAAAAAGCTGATTGGTCCTGGGTTCCGCAATAGCGCTACCTCGCTCCGACAGGAATCTATTTGAGGTCCCCCCAGATGCACCACCGCTCGATGCCGTCAGTTGAGCAACCATGTCAACCGCTTTTGCATAATTCATTTGGAACGCTTGTGTTCGGAGCGGCTCCAGTTTTTGAATAGCTAAGGCAGCCTCGTAGTCCTTCTTCGTCCTGTCATCAATTTCATCTTTAGGTGCAATCCACAACACAGTGCCAGATTTCCGCATCCCCAGGCCTTTAGCCTCCATTATGATTTGAAGCGCTTGATCCCACGGGACATCTTTGAGACGCAATGTCAGCGAACCGGTGACTGTATCCGAGGTCACAATATTGAAATTGGTGAAATCAGCAATTACTTGCAGAAGTGATCGAACTTCAATATTCTGAAAATTCAGCGATAGCTTCTCCCCGCTATATCCAGGGCCTTGTGTTAGCTTGTTCAGGTCGACCTTTTTCTGCCGGATTTCAACCACAAATTGGCTATCACTTTGATACGCGCTATGTTCCCAATCACCAACGGGATCGATAGTCATGCGAACCCGCTCACCCTGCTGAACGGTGGTAATAGCTTGCACTGGCGTGCCAAAATCACCCACATCCAAACGCCGACGCAGTCCTTCTGGCAATGAAGATTTGAGAAAATCCACCACCAAACCTTTTCCCTGCTGACGAATATCGACGCCCACTTGGCTCGAGGGAAGCATCACCACCACACGTCCAGAGCCATCCGCGCCTCGTCTGAAGTCAACATCTTTCAGTGTCTGAACCTCAGAACTAGAAGGATCAGCAAAAACTGGAGCAGACACCGCTTGAGTTTCCGAATTTACAGACTGCACCGTTCCCAAAGAAATCAGCAGTGATTTCCCTTGAATATCGGCCTGATAGGAAGTGGGTTGCTTAAGATTCAGAACAATTCGGGAGCGGTCACCGGCCTGCACCACATTGACCGACTTAACGTTGCCCTGATTCACTTCAAAAATATTTTTTCCGGTGGCATTGGACGCATTAGGAAAGTCCAAGGCAATGCGTGGAGGCGATTGAATGGAAAATCCTGTGGGCACGGACTTCAGTGGTTCAGAAAAATCAATACGAACCACATCTACACCGTTCTGCACACTCCCCACTACAGATTGAACCACGACCTGCGCAAACGCACTAATGGGCGTCAATACAGCAAATGTGAATCCCACTGCAATTTGACAAATCTTTGATGGATAAATTTTCAGATATTTCATTTTTTGTCCTCTTGCAGATCGAGAGAGACCGCACGTTCAATCCAATCACCAGTCGCATCTTGAACAATTTCGCGCAATTGAATTGTATTTTCAGTAATTTTTGTTATTCGCCCGTAGTTTTGACCAATATAGTTACCAACTCGCACTTGATAAAGTAAATTATCAACCTTCAACAGAGCGGTCGGTGCACCTTTTTTATCAAGACTTCCTACCATCGCCATTACATCCAGCGGATAAGACTCCAGAGGCTCCTTTCGTCTGGCCATTTCTGGGGCGATTAAAGCGGCGTTTGAGGCAGTCTGGGTAGACTCTCGTCTCAACGCCTGTGTGAGCTTTATCGAATTGAATGGTTCGACCCCTGATGCCATTGCATAGGTTTGAGGTAAAAATTGCTTGGGCTCAGTCAAAGGGGTAACTTTAGGTTTTGTTGTTGCCCTCAACTCCGACATCCATTGACGCAATTCGTCATCACCTGAAGAACCACAACCAGATAAACCAAGAACAATCACTATTAATAGAATCAGTCTGTATGACGTCATTTTTTTTCGCCCTTTGCCACCTGCTTTTGAGCCTGAATCTCCTCAGGATCAAGGTATCTAAACGTACGAGCTGTGGCCTCCATAGTCAACGCAGCCCCATCTTTTTCCCTCCCTACTGGGGCAATAGAAATATCGTTCAAGGTAACAATCCGCGACAGATGTGCAATATCAGACGCAAACGATCCCATGTCGTGATATTTTCCAGTTACACGAACTTGAATAGGCAATTCAGCATAATACTCTTTAACCACCACTTGCCCTGGCCTGAACAAATCAAACTGCAAACTTCTTCCAAGCCCAGCCTGATTGATATCCGAGAGCAACGCTGCCATCTCGGCTTTGCTTGGTAGTTGCTTTTCCAACTGAATCACGTACTGCTGGACCTGTTCTCGTTGACGCTTCAAAGCCTCCAAACTCACAGCTTTAATCAATTTTTCTTGATAGTCTTGACGCAGGGTTTGCTCTTTGGCGATCTCGGTTTCAAGTTCGACTTCATACTCATTGATCTTGGCAAACCAAAGAACTGCTGCCACCGCGATGGAAATAAAAAGACACAGCAGAATTTTTGGAGCTACTGGCCACAAAGAGGGGTCTTTGGGATCCAAATTTCGGAACTGCCGGGAAACATTCTCCTGCAAGGCAGAGAAATCAATATCTTTTTTTGATTTTTTTGCCATCTCTATTTCCCAATCGTGGCGCTAGCTGAGTCTTTGGCTTTTTGCGCTTCACCAGTACGCATCAGACGGAAGCGCAAATTGAACGTGGATACTCGACGCTGGTCTCTGGACGACAAAGCAATATTGCTGGCCACAATTTCCACCAATTCCGGCTTTGACAGCCAAGGAGTGTTATCGGTCAAATTCCGAAGCATCTCAGAAACACGCTCGTTGGATTGGGCAACCCCTTGCATAGCGATTACTTGCTCAGTTTGCTTAATGCTTGTCACATACGCGCCTTCTGGTATCTGACGCACGAGTTCATTGAGCAAGTGAACAGGGAGATTTCGATCTGACTGAAGATCTTCCACAGCCTTCTGCCTAGCCCGCAAAGCCGCAATTTCGTCTTCTATGGTGGCAATTTCCTTGATTTGTTCTTCAAGGACCTTAATTTCACTCTGAAGAAAAGCATTTCGCTCTTGCTGTGCGGTGATCATCATTTGAAACCACCAATACACTGCCCCAGCGATTGCCAGACCAATCAGAAATGATGCGAACATCGTCGCCTGAAAGGCTTCCTTCCGACGTTTGCGCGCAGCTTCCCGGTGCGGAAGTAAATTGATCAGAATCACTGCAGGAACCTCCGCATGGCCAGACCGCACGAGGTCAGATAGGACGGCGCTTCACGCACCATTTTTTTCAAACGAACGGAACTTCCGATTTCCATACCGTCAAAAGGATTGACTGCGCTGCACGCAAAGCCGGTCTGCTGGGTAACAGCCTCTGTCAGGCCTGGCAGCGGCGCGGAGCCACCTGCAAGCATGATGTGATCAACACGGTTATGGGGTGTACTGGTGAAGAAAAACTGCAAAGCTCGGCCGATCTCCTGGGCCATGCTGTCTACAAACGGCCGCAGCACAGCCGATTGGTAGTCTTCTGGGAGGTCACCATTTCGCTTTTTACTTTCCGCCTCTTCCACTGAGAAACCGTATTGACGGACGATCAATTGGGTCAGCTGCGCTCCTCCAAAAGCTTGGTCCCGGTCATAAAGCACTTCTTCATTGCGGATAACCTGCATGCTGGTGGTAAGTGCTCCCACCTCAAAAAGCGCAACCATTGCGTCGACGCCTTTCTTGGGCAAGGCCTCAATGAGACGCCCCGCAGCCAATCGGGAGGCATGGGATTCAATGTCCACCACCACCGGCTTGAGGCCTGCAGCCTCTGCCAAACCTTGGCGGTCTTGGACCTTCTCTCGCCGAGATGCGGCAATGAGAACATCGACGTCCCCCGGCGCATTTTTGCTGGGGCCGATGACGCAGAAGTCCAAACTCACTTCGTCGAGCGAGAAAGGAATGTACTGATTGGCCTCCGACTCGACTTGAACCTCAAGCTCTTGTTCTGTCATGCCCCCTGGCAGCGTGATCTTCTTGGTGATGACGGCCGATGGCGGCAGTGCCAAGGCGACGTTCTTCGTGCGCGTTCCACTTTTTTTGACCAGGCGGCGCAGTGCGTCCGCAACTTCGTCGAATTTTTCGATGTTGCCATCCGTGATCCAGCCACGCTCCAGCGGTTCGATCGCGCAACGCTCCAGAACCAAGCCGCCTGCCTTATCGCGCCCAAGCTCCACCAGTTTGACACTGGAGGAACTGATGTCGATTCCCAGCAGCGGCGGAGACTGGCGACTGAACAAAGACCCCATTGAGCTCAAGATTGGTCCCCTGTAACTTGCCAAAATGAGGCAACAAAACTTAACACTTCACATGAATGCTATCAGTAAGATAGTTCTCCAGCAAAGATTTTTCCCCGCGTAACACTTGCGGAGCGTTGCCAAAAGCAGACGAATTTAGCCGCCCTTGCAACACCGTTTGGCAACGATGACGCACCTTTGGGCAGACGGGCACGGGCCGGGCATTGTGATTTTCAGTGGGGTGCAGCGGACATTTTTATAATGGGCCGTCTTACCCCTCCGGAGCGATATGCCGCCCTCTTCATCGAAGTCCTCTGACAAGCAGGACTCTCCTTCCGCTCCCACCCGCCCCACTTGGCTCCGTTGGCTGGTGCGCGCCACACTTTGGATGGTGGGCCTGGCGACTGCCGCCGCCGTGGGATTGGCTCTGACCATTGCAGTGGCGCTGGCGGTGGCCTATCCGAACCTGCCGGACATCTCTGATCTCGCTGACTATCGCCCCAAGTTGCCTTTGCGCGTTTACTCAGCCGAAGGCGCTTTGCTGGGCGAATTCGGCGAGGAGCGCCGCAACCTCACCCCCATTGGTGAAATCCCCAAAGTCATGAAGGATGCGGTATTGGCCATTGAAGATGCCCGCTTCTTCCAGCATGGCGGCGTTGACTACAAAGGCGTAATTCGCGCAGCCTTGGCTAATCTTGGCCGGGTAAAAAGCCAGGGCGCCTCTACTATCACAATGCAGGTGGCGCGGAATGTTTACCTCTCGTCAGAGAAAACATTTACACGCAAAATTTACGAAATCTTACTGACATTCAAACTCGAGCATTTACTGACCAAAGATCAGATTCTTGAGATTTACATGAATCAGATTTATTTGGGCAATCGCGCCTATGGATTCGCTGCGGCGTCAGAAGCCTATTTTGGCAAGCCCCTGAAATCGGTGTCCGTGGCTGAGGCGGCCATGCTTGCAGGTCTGCCCAAAGCGCCCTCTGCGTACAACCCCATCAGCAACCCCAAGCGGGCTCGCTCCAGGCAGCTTTACATCATTGAGCGCATGGAGGAAAACGGCTTCATCACCGCCGAGCAGGCGACAGATGCCAAGAAAGAAGAACTCAAGATCCGTACCGGCCCGGACAGTACCCGGATTCATGCAGAGTACGTGGCCGAGATGGCGCGCCAGCTGATCTTCACGCAGTATGGCAACGAGGCCTACACACGCGGACTCAACGTCTACACGACACTTAACGCTGCGGAACAAGAGGCTGCGTACGCGGCGCTGCGCCGAGGCATCATGGACTACGAGCGGCGCCAGCAGTACCGAGGACCGGAAAAGTTTGTGGTGTTGCCGACGGCGGCCCAGGAGGTGGAAGACGCCATTGACGACGCGCTGGCCAATCACCCGGACAACGGCGACGTCCTTTCTGCCGTGGTTCTGGAGGCCTCGCCGCGCAAGATCGTTGCAGCCCGCGCGAACGGCGACACACTGGAAATCACCGGCGATGGACTGAAGCCCGCACAGTCCGGCCTGAGTGACAAGGCCGCGCCCAACATCAAGATCCGCCGTGGAGCAGTGATCCGGGTGGTGAAAACACCCAAGAACGCCTGGGAAATTACACAGCTGCCCGAAGTCGAAGGCGCCCTGGTGGCACTGGACCCGCGCACTGGAGCCATCCGGGCGCTGGTCGGCGGATTTGATTTCGACAAGAACAAGTTCAACCACGCCGCACAGGCATGGCGCCAACCCGGGTCGAGCTTCAAACCCTTCATCTACTCTGCGGCACTGGAGAAAGGGTTCACGCCCGCAACGGTCATCAACGACGCCCCTCTGTTCTTTGATGCAGGGGTGACCGGTGGCCAACCATGGGAGCCCAAGAACTACGATGGCAAGTACGACGGCCCCATGAGCATGCGCACGGGACTGGCCAAGTCCAAGAACATGATCTCGATCCGCATCTTGCAGGCCGTCGGGCCGAAGACCGCGCAGGAGTGGGTATCCCGCTTTGGCTTCGATGCTGAAAAGCACCCGGCCTACCTCACCATGGCGTTGGGCGCGGGCTCCGTCACACCCCTGCAAATGGCTACGGCCTATTCCGTCTTTGCCAACGGCGGATACCGCGTGAACCCCTGGCTGATCACCAAGGTCACCGACCACAAGGGTCGCGTCATCTCTGAAACGACTCCGCCGGTCACCAGCGAACAACCGCGCGCCATTGATGCCCGCAACGCCTTCGTGATGAACAGCTTGCTGCAAGAGGTCACGCGCTCCGGTACCGCAGCGCGGGCGCAAGCAACTCTGAAGCGGCCAGACCTCTACGGAAAAACCGGGACCACCAACGATTCTGTGGACGCATGGTTTGCCGGATACCAACCCACGATCGCTGCAGTGACCTGGATTGGCTACGACACGCCGCGTAACCTGGGTAGCCGCGAAACAGGGGGCGGCCTCAGCCTGCCGGTATGGATCAATTTCATGGAACGTGCACTCAAGGGTGTCCCCGTCATGGAGCCCACAGTGCCCGCTGGCGTGGTCAATGTCGGCGGGGAATGGTTCTACGACGAGTACGCGCGCAACAGCGGTATTCCAAGTGTGGGTCTCGATGACCGATCCGCATCACCCGCTGTGGCTCCACAAGCGCCACCGCCCACCGAAGAGCGGAACCGCATCCTGGACCTGTTCCGCAACTGATGGCGTTGCGGACGCTCTTCCATCTACCTGAGAGACGTGAGCCACCCAGGAGGGTGGCTCACGCTGAAAACTGCAGTGGCAAACCCGCTTGGGCGGCTGCGTCGCGGCTCAGGCACTCAAAGAACTCGCCAGCTCCTTTGGTGTCCTGCCAGGCTTGGCCGTCAAACCGGTAGTGGTAACCACCGGACCGCGCGGCCATCCACACCTCGTGCAGAGGTTTTTGCAGATTGATGACGATCTGGCTACGGTTGGGGAACGTCAATGTCACCATGCCCCCGGAGCGCTGGGCGTCCACATCGGCATCGGTCGCATCGTTGATGCGATCGCAGCTGCGCTCGACGGCAAGCAGCAGTTTTTCGGCGTGGTCCATGAATTCGAGGTCGGTCATTACAATTTGCGCATGTTGAAAGCTTCCCAAATTCTAGTCAGGACGCTTGTCCTTGCTGCCAGTGCGGCAGCCCTTGCAGGTTGCGGTCAACGGGGCCCCCTGTATTTGCCCAGCAGTCCGGCAGCTGCGCAGCGTGCGACCCTGCCCCAGACCTTGACCCCCGGCGTCGGTACCGCCAGCCCTGCGCAGCCCCCCGCAGCCGCAGCGTCAGCGCCGCGCTGAAAAGCGGCAGAAGGGCCGGGACAACGGTTCTGGCCACCAATACCACCAAGGCACTTGATTTCTATCAAGGACGTCTCAGAGGGTCAATCGTACAGTTCGTGCTTTATTGCACCGCAGGATGGCCATGGCCCTCGAACTCTACCGCGACAAGAACCATGCTTGTCTGATGTTCACCGACCTCATCGAAGAAGACGGTCAGGCCGTTCAGGCCAACCAGTTTCTGATCGTGGACGACGACACCGGCGCCATCATCGACCCCGGTGGCAACCTGGCCTTCAACGAGCTGTTCATGGGGATGACCAAGCACTTCCCACCGCACAAGCTGTCGTACCTGATCGCTTCGCATGCAGACCCAGACATCATTGCCTCGCTGGATCGCTGGATGACCAGCACCAAGGCCGACCTGGTGATCTCACGCGTCTGGGAACGTTTTGCGCCCCACTTCACCAAGGTAGGCAAGACGGAAAATCGCGTCATCGGTGTGCCCGACAGTGGCGGGCATCTGCCCCTGGGCCGCCATGAACTGGTGCTGCTGCCTGCGCACTTCATGCACTCCGAGGGCAACTTTCACTTCTACGACCCGGTCAGCCGCATCCTGTTCACCGGCGACCTGGGGGTGTCGATGATGTCGGGCGCCGAGGCTCGTGTGCCAGTGACCGACCTCCAGGCCCACATCCCGCGCATGGAGGGATTTCACCGCCGCTATATGGTGTCCAACAAGATCCTGCGGCTGTGGGTCCGCATGGCACGGCAACTGGATATCGCCATGCTGGTGCCACAGCATGGCGCGCCCATCATGGGCAAGCAGGCGATCAGCGATTTCTTCAGCTGGATCGAGAACCTCATGTGTGGCATCGACCTGTTTGACGATCGGGCCTACCAGATTCCCACCGGTTACATCGATCCTGTGACCCGGCAGATGCGCGCGGCACCGGCGCGATAGCCACAGGTCTTGGAATTTCAGGCTAAATTTGCTGCTGGCGCTTTACCATAAAGCGCCAGCAGCTATTATTTATATAGCAAATAATTCCACAAGCACAGCGCTACGACGTGCGGGCGGCTTGGGATGCCTTGGCCCCCGCCGTACCCTGGGTTGGCCGACGCTTGCGCAGCCGGTGCCACAGTCGCCAGCCCAGCAAAGCTGACAAAACCGCCGCATACACCGCCACCTCGCCAAAATCATTCTTGCCAGCGCGCATCCAGAAGAAGTGCAGGATGGCCAGGCCCGCCACTGCGTATACGCTGCGGTGCAGCGCCTGCCAGCGCTTTGCGCCCAAAGCCTTGATCGCGCGGTTGAACGATGTGGCGGCAAGCAGCGTGAGCACCAGCAGCGCCAGAGACCCGACCAGGATGAAAGGCCGCTTGATGATGTCGCGCACGATGTCGGTCCCATCAAAACCCATGTCGAACCAGGCGTAGCTCAGCAGGTGCAGCAGGCCGTAGAAGAACACGAACAGGCCCAGCATGCGCCGAAAGCGCGCAAGCTGGGGCGTGGAAGTGACCACGCGCAGCGGCGTAACGGCCAGCACCAGACAGAGCGCGCGCAGCGTCCAGTCACCCGTGGCGCGGATCAGGGCCTCGGCCGGATTGGCGCCCAGCTGATTGGCCGCCGCAGCGTAGACCAGCCACGCCAACGGAAGCAGGCACAGTGCAAAGACCACGGGCTTGGCGGCAGAATGGAGGAAGAGTTTGCGCATGGTGATCCGCGCCCCTCTTCTGCCGCTTTACCTACACGTCAAGCGGAGAAAAAAGGCGAATGAAGATCAGTAGAACTTCTTGAGGTCCATGCCCGCGTACAGCTGCCCCACCTGGGCTTCATAGCCGTTGAACATGAGCGTCTTGCGCTTTTTGGCAAACAGGCCATCTTCGCCAATGCGTCGCTCGGTGGCCTGGCTCCAGCGAGGGTGGTCCACCTCAGGGTTCACGTTTGAGTAAAAGCCGTATTCCTGCTTGGCCGCCTTGTTCCATGCCGTGCCGGGTTCTTTCTCGACAAAGCGAATCTTGACAATGCTTTTGGCGCTCTTGAAGCCGTACTTCCACGGCACCACCAGGCGAACAGGCGCCCCGTTCTGGTTGGGCAGCACTTCGCCATACATGCCAAAAGCCAGCAGTGTGAGAGGGTTCATTGCCTCGTCCATGCGCAGGCCTTCCACATAGGGCCAGTCGAGCACGCGCGATCCGACAAAAGGCATGGTGGCCTTGTCGGCCAGCGTCACAAATTCCACATACTTGGCGCTACCCTGGGGCTCCACACGCTTGATCAGTTCGGCCAGCGAATAACCCACCCAGGGGATGACCATGGACCAGCCTTCCACGCAGCGCAGGCGGTAGATGCGCTCCTCCTGTGCGCTGAGCTTGATCAGGTCTTCGATGCCGTATTTACCCGGCTTCTTGACCAGCCCTTCCACTTCCACCGTCCAGGGCGTGGTCTTGAGTGTGTGGGCATTGCGCGCGGGGTCGGCCTTGTCGGTGCCGAATTCGTAGAAGTTGTTGTAGGTGCTCGCGTCTTTGTAGTCAGTGAGCTTTTCCATCGTGACCGCACCCGCCACGGTGGACTTGGCACCCGCCAGCGCAGCCAGCTTGTTGGGCCGCACCACCTGCGCCTGCTGCGCCAGTGCCTCGCGGCCTGCCCAGGCCGCCATCGCGGCACCTGCAGCGCCGCCCGCCATGAGCTTGAGCATCTGGCGCCGGTCTTCGTAGACCGCGCGGGGTGTGATTTCGGAGGAGTGGGGGTGGTTGAAACCCGAATCGCGCGAAGGGATCAGCATGGAGAGGCTCCGGTCATGGTCTGGTGGAAACAGCTGCAGCAGTAGAGCAGCACAACTGTTAGTTCGTTCCCTAGACCACGCAGGTTACACCGAAGACGCAATAGTTGCCGGCCCCACCCCGATGCCCGACTGAGCCCTCACCCCATCACAGCGTGCCGTAGCTGTGCAAACCGCTCAGGAACATGTTCACCCCCAGAAACGCGAACGTGGTCACCGCCAGGCCCACCAGCGCCCACCAGGCCGACACGGTGCCGCGCAGCCCCTTCATCAGTCGCATGTGCAGCCAGGCGGCGTAGTTGAGCCAGACGATCAGCGCCCAGGTTTCCTTCGGGTCCCAGCTCCAGTAGCCGCCCCAGGCCTCGGCCGCCCACAGCGCGCCGAGCACGGTAGCAATGGTGAAGAACGCAAAGCCCACGGCGATGGACTTGTACATCACGTCGTCCAGGATCTCAAACGAGGGCAGGCGCGCCGCGATGCGCTTGCGGCCCAGCAGGATGCCAGCCACGATGAAAGCCGAAATGCCGAAGTACACCATCCAGTAGCTGCCACCGTTCTCGGTCGCACCTTGGCGAAACACGATAGGCTCGAAACACAGCACCACGCCCAGCAGCCACAGCGGCGCCAGCTTGTACCAGCGGGTTTCGGTGGCCTGCTGCTTGATGAGGTAGGCAAAGGCCACCATGGCGGCCAGCGCAAACGTGCCGTAGCCGATGAAGTTGGCGGGCACATGCAGCTTCATCCACCAGCTCTTGAGGGCAGGCACCAGGGGCTGGATCTCGTGCGCTTCGCGCACCACCGTGTACCAGAGCAGGAAGCCCACGGCGGCACTGACTACCAACATCACGAACCCGCCCAGTGCACGCGTGTCGTACTGCTGTTCGTAATACAGGTAGAACGCCGCCGTCATCCAGCAGAACAGCACAAACACTTCATACAGGTTGCTCACCGGGATGTGGCCGATGTCCGGGCCGATGAGGTAGCTTTCGTACCAGCGCACCAGCGTGCCGATGAGCGCCATGGCCACAGCCACCCAGGCAATGCGCGAGCCCAGCATGCTCATGGTGCGGCCCTCGCCGCGGGAGAACATGCCCACCCAGTAAAAGATGGTGCTCATGAAGAACAGCATGCTCATCCACAGGATGGCAGATTGGCTCGACAGGAAATACTTGAGGCCGAACACCGTATCGGCCCGCGCCAGACTACCCGCACCGTCTTGCTGGTACAGGCCGATGGCCAACAGCGCCACCGCAGCCACGATCAGCATCAGCGCGCGCAAGGGGCGCCAGAACCAGCCCAGCCAGATCGTGCACGGAATGGCACCCAGCAAAATACCTTTCTCGTAGACGTCCATGAAGGCGCCGTAGCGCTGCAACGCATACAGCCCGCCCACGGCCACGATGGCGGCAAACAGCCAGTCGAACCAGTTGCGGCGGGCAAAAAAACCCTCGTTCAGGGTGATCGTGGTGGCCGTGGAGGAAGAAGTCGCGGTATTCATGCGGTGCCTTCGCGGGGCGATGCCCCGATCAGTTTTTGTGCGAGCTGGACAAACTCCTGGTCGCCGTCCATGGTCTTGCGGTTGGTGGACAGGGCCATGGTGGCGTGGGTACGCCCGTCCTGCGGCGCCACCCAGACCCAGACGCGCCGTTCGCGGACGTAGAGCATGGCAAAAACGCCCAGGATCAGCAAGGCACATCCCAGATAGACAACATTCTTGCCAGGGGCTCGCGCCACCTGGAAAACACTGGCCTGTACCTGGGTGAAGTCCTTGAGTTCAAACGCCAGCGGTGCGGGGTAGATCTGCGCGTCGCTGAGCGAGAGCACGGCCTGCGTCATGAAGCCCTGCGTCTGATCGTCCTGGGGAAGCGGCGGCAGGCCGGCACCCTGGCGCGACAACTGCGCCACCTCGAACAGCGTGCCGTTCAAAATGCGCACCAGCACCTCACCCGCCCGCGCGCGCTCGGCCTCGGGCACGTTGGCCTCCATGAAGTCCGACACCGCCTGCAGGCCACCAGTGGGCTTGCCATCGACCATGCCCTGGCCTGCAAACAGGGCCAAGGCCCGCAGTGCAGACTGCTGCAACTGCTCGGCCAGATCCGGGCGCGAGGTGTCGATGGCCTGCGCCACATAGCGGCGCACGGCCTGCTCGCGCGCTGCGGGGTCGGCCAGGGTGGCCTTCATGCGAACGAAGCCGTCCATGCTGCCCTTGTCATCGGCTGGCACCCGCAGGTACCGGAATGGCTCTGCAGGGGTTTCGCGCACGCCCAGCAGAAACACCGGCACGCCGTCGCCCGTGTCCACGGGCAGCATGTAGTTGTGGAACTCACGCGCCTGGCCCGCTGCGTCCCGAAGCTTGTAGCTCACGCTCGGGCCCACGTTGCGCAGTTCTTTTTTGGTGACGGTCTTGTTGGCGGCGCCCAGGCGGGATTCCACCGACTCGCGCAGGTCCACCTTGCGCACATCCACACCGCTGCCTCCGGGGCCTGCACCCCCGAAGTTCTCGACATTGATGGTGCGCAGTGCTGTGAACTCCAGCGTCAGCGTCTCGCTGCCCGGGCCGCCGCCGTTGTTGGTCAGCTGGGTGGAATTGCCGACCACTCCTTCGACCTCAATGGGCTTGGCGCCTGCCACCATGGGCACGCCGCGCAGCTTGAGGTGCGAGCCGCCGTCGTCAAAACTCGACTGGTAGATCTCGATGCCTTTGTAGCTGGCCGGGTGGTTCACCTCCACACGCGCGGGCGTCTTCTCGCCCGTGGCCTTGTCGTGGATGATGATCTCGCTGGCAAACAGCTTGGGCATGCCGGTGGAGTAGTGCTCCACGATGAACTTCTTGAGTTCGATGGCAAACGGCAAGTCCTGAAGCAGCACGCCGTCGGACTGATTCAGGATGGCTGTGCTCGACTGTGTGCCCTCAGCCACCAGCAGGTTGCCCCGAAAGGTGGGGTTGCGCTCGGAAAGCCGGTGTTCGGGCTTCACATCGGCAATCAGGCCGCCGCCTTGGTACGGTGTCTTGCCCCCCAGCAACATCTGGGCGCGCACGATGAGATCTCCGTCCAGCAGACCGCCCACACACACCAGCACGATGGCGCTGTGCGCGGCGATGTAGCCCAGCTTGTTGGCAGCACCCGCCTTGGCCGCCACCATCCAGCCAGTGCCGGGGCCAGAGGTGGTGTCGCGCTGCTGCAGGCGCACCTTCCATCCGCCACCGGCCAGCAGGGTGCCAATGCGGCGCGCCTCGACCTCGGCAGAGCCGCTAAGCGTTGCCTCGGCCTTGTGGTGAAAAGCCTTCAGGCTTTGTTCGCGGATGTTTTCCTTGTAGACCTTGAGGTCGATGAGGATCTTGGGTGTATTGCGGGCGATGCACAGCGATGTGCTGATCACCAGAAACGCCAGGATCAGCAAGAACCACCAGGCGCTGTAGACGGCATTGAGCTGGATGGCGCCAAACAACTCCGCCCAGAAGGGACCGAACTGGTTGACGTAGTTGACCGCCGGCTCGTGCTGCTTGAGCACCGTGCCGATCACCGAGGCAATGCAGATCACCGTCAGCAGCGAGATCGCGAACCGCATGGAGGACAGCAGCTCGATCCCGGCGCGCCAGGCCTGGGAACCAGACTGGATGCGAAGGCCTTGGGTGTTATCGGACATGGATGAAAAAGAAAGGAGACGGCGAGGAGGCGCGAGAGAAGGAAAGAAAAAGGGCGGGACCATCTGTGCGATGGGCCCGCCCGTTTTGGGATTGTTATTGGCGGTAGGTTCCGTGCAACCCGGTCTAGCGGGCCACAAGATTGACGAAAATCAAGTCAATCAGCGCAGGCCAGCGATGTAGTCGGCCACGGCCTTGATTTCCTTGTCGTTCAGCTTGGCCGCCACCTGCGTCATCTGGGTGCTGTTGGCACGCGAGCCATCGCGGAAGGTGTTGAGCTGGGCCACGGTGTAGTCAGCGTGCTGACCCGACAGGCGGGGGTACTGGGCAGGGATGCCTGCGCCATTGGGGCTGTGGCAGCCAGCGCAGGCAGCGATCTGGCGGTCGGCGATGCCGCCACGGTAGATGCGCTCACCCAGGGAGACCAGGTTCTTGTCCTTGGCGAAGCCGGGTTTGGCCGCCTTGGAAGCCACCCAGTACGAAATGTTCTTCATGTCCTCGTCCGACAGCGCGGTGGCGAAACCCTTCATGATGGCGTTGTTGCGCTTGCCGGACTTGAATTCCTGCAACTGCTTGACCAGGTATTCGGGGTGTTGCTGCGACAGTTTGGGGTTGGCCGCAATGGCCGAATTGCCATCGGCGCCATGGCAGGCAGCACACACTGCGGTGTAGCTGGCCTCGCCTTTGACGAGATCCGGCTTGGCCGCTTTGGGGGCATCGCCCGCCGCATAGGCCGAAAAAACAGGTGCTGCCAGTGCGGCAGCCGTCAGCAAAGAGGCGAGCAACTTCATATCGAGGGTCTGTGTTTATGTGCGCAAAACCTCGCGATTCTACAATGAGGCTCCCAAGCCTCCCAATATTCCATGACGACCTCTTCCACCGCGCCAGTTGCTGGCTCCCTTCCGCCCGCTCCCGACGCCAAGATCGCCATGGGCTGGATGCACACCGCCAGGTTTCTGACCACGGCCGCCCAGCTGCACCACCTGCCGCCCATCCATGTGCCCGAGATCGCTTTTGTGGGCCGCTCCAACGCGGGCAAATCCACGTGCATCAACACGCTCACGCAGCAAAAGCAGCTGGCCTTCGCCTCCAAACGGCCCGGGCGCACGCAGCACATCAACCTTTTCTCGCTGGGCAAGCACGGCGCGACCGATGCGGTGCTGGCCGATCTGCCCGGCTACGGCTACGCGAAGGTGTCGAGGTCCGACAAGGTGCGTTGGCAGCAGGTGATGGTCAATTACCTGGTGAGCCGCCCTGGGCTCACCGGCATCGTCTTGCTGTGTGACCCCCGGCTCGGATTGACCGAGCTGGACGAGGCCTTGCTTGAAGTGCTGCGACCACGGGTCGAAGAAGGCCTGAAATTCCTGATCGTGCTGACCAAGGCGGACAAGCTCACACGCTCGGAGCAAGCCAAGATCCTGTCGATTACGCGACTGAACGCAGCCGGCGGAGAGGTGATGATGTTCTCGGCCCTCAAGAAACAAGGCGTGGACGAGGTGGCACAGCTGCTGTGGCAGTGGGCGCACCCGGTGCAAGCCTCGGGCGACGCAGCCCCTGCCCCCGCCGTTGAGCCCCCAGAGCTCGGTGATTCTGAGGATATTCAGTCAAATTAGGCCCTAGCGCTTATCCATCAAGCGCTATTAGCTATTAAATGCATAGCGCCATGATCCAGACCGTCTCCGCTCCCCTGCCCCACGGAACCACCCTGCACTGCCGCGTAAGCGGCGTGGCGGGTCGCCCAGTGCTGCTGTTTTTGCACGGCTTCCCCGAGGGCGCCTTCATCTGGGATGAGCTGCTGCTGCACTTTTCCCGCCCCGAAAACGGTGGCTACCACTGCGTGGCGCCCTACTTGCGCGGGTTTGGCCCCTCCAGCAGCCCCGCCGAAGTGGATGCCTACCGTGCCAAGCATCTGGTGCAGGACCTGGTGGCGCTGATTGCCCACGAATGCCCCGGCGGCGCGCTGGAATGCCTGGTGGCGCACGACTGGGGCGGCGCCGTGGCCTGGAACCTGGCCAACCAGCAGCCGCAGCTCATGAAGCGGCTGGCCATCATCAACTCCCCCCACCCTGGCGCCTTTGTGCGAGAGTTGGCACACAACGCTGCGCAGCAGGCGGGCAGCCAGTACATGCACTTCCTGTGCAGGCCTGATGCAGAGGCCCTGCTGGCCGAGGACGACTTTCGCCGCCTGTTCGCTTTTTTCAACGCCCCAGACGGCAGCGCCCCCACGTGGCTGACCGAGAGCGTGCGCGCCCAGTACCGCGCGCTGTGGCAGCAGGGCCTGACGGGTGCCTGCAACTACTACCGCGCCAGCCCCCTGCGCCCACCCCGCGATGGTGACCCGGGCGCGCAGGCCATCACCCTGCCCGAATCCATGTTGACGGTGACGGTGCCCACGCTGGTCCTGTGGGGCATGGACGACCCGGCCCTGCTGCACGGCCTGCTCGACGGCCTGCCGGGCTGGGTGCCGCAGCTGCAGCTGCGGCAGGTGGAGAAGGCCTCGCACTGGATCGTGCACGAGCACCCTGAGCGCGTGGCCCTGGAACTGCAGCGATTTTTGCAATCAAAATGATAGCTACCAGCGCTTGACAGATAGGCGCCAGATGCTGATTTGACTCAAATTTTCAGGCGTAAAAAGACGGTTCGCCTTCGGGCCGTGTCTTGAAACGCTTGTGCACCCAGTAGTACTGCTCGGGCATGGTGTTGATGACGGCCTGCAGTTCGTGGTTCATGCGCAGGGTGTCGGCCTCGGCATCGTCGGTGGGGTAGTTCGCCCAGGCGGGCGAGACCTCGGCCACGTAGCCTGTGGGCGTCATGCGCGAATACACGCCCACCACCTTGGCCCGCCCCAGCCGCGCAAACCGCGACAGCGACGGGATGGTGGCCGCCGTCACGCCGTAGAACGGCACAAACACCGAATCATTGCGCCCGTAGTCCATGTCGGGCAGCAGGTACAGCAGGCCGCCCTTGCGCAGGTTGGCGATGATGGGTTTGACGCCGTCCGAGCGGTTGAGCATGCGCACGTCGCCAAAACGCTGGCGCCCGGCCATGAACCAGCCGTCCACCGCCGGATCGGGATGGGTGGCAAAAATGGACGTGAACGCTCGGCCCGAATGCAGCGGCAGCGCCAGGCCACCCGCGTCCATGCCATAGAAGTGCGGGGCAAACAGGATGGTGGGCGTGTCGCCGTCGAGCTCGTGTACGGCACCTCTGAGTTGCACGCGCCGCTCGACCACCTCGCGGGGCGCGGCCCAGAGCCAGCTGCGGTCCAGCCAGGTCTGGCAGAACACCACAAAACTGGCGCGCGCCACGGCGCGGCGGCGCGCCTCGGTCCAGTCCGGAAAACACAACTCCAGGTTGCGCAGCGCCACCTTGCGCCGGGGCGCCACCAGCACAAAGGCCACCTGCCCCAGCAGCCACCCCATGCCGCGCAGCACGGGCAGCGGCAGGTGCGCCAGCACCCGCATGAACCACACACCCAGGCGTCCCGTCATACCGCAGCTCCCGCAGCAGGCGCTGCCTCGGCGCGCGGCTGCTTGTAACGGGCATAGCCCCACAGGTATTGCTCGGGGCACTGGCGGATAAGGTGTTCCATGGCCTGGTTGATCTGCACAACGGCAACGTCCAACTGGTCCGACAGCGGTTGCGCCAGCGGCTCGAAATGGGTGACAAAACCACGGCCCCAGGGCAGCCGCTCGCAGCGCACCAGCACCACGGCAGCACCCGTCTGCTGCGCCAGGCGCACGGCCAGGGTCATGGTGTAGGCATCGCGGCCAAAAAACGGCGCCCAAAGGCCCTGCCCGTCCGGCGGGACCTGGTCGGGCAGCAGGCCCACGGCCTCACCCCGCCGCAGGGCCTTGATCATCTGGCGCACACCCGCCAGTGTGGTGGGCACGGCCAGCATGCCAGGCCGGTTGCGTGCGGTCTCCATCACCTTGGCCAGCCAGGCCTGGCGCGCGGGGCGGTACAGCACGGTGATGGGGCCGCGCTCCGCGCTCCAGCGGCGGGCCGCCGCCTGGGCCGACAGCTCGAAGCACCCCTGGTGCGGCGTGAGGTACAAAATGCCGCGCCCGGCCGCATACGCCTGCTCCACACAGGCCTCGCCTTCGATGCGGCAGGGCAGTGGCGCCCCCAGCCACAGGCGCGGCAGCTCGGCCACCATGCGGCCGGCATGGGCCACAGCGGCACGCACGTCGCCCAGCGAATACCCTGCCAGGGCCGAATTGGCCAGAAAGCGACGCCGGTACGTGGGCGACGCACAAAACGCAATCCAGCCCATGGCCGCGCCCATGATGTGCAGCAACCACAGTGGAAATACGGAAAAGAATCGAAAGACGACTGGCATTAAAATGACGGGGTCGCTGAGTTAAATGAGCAACTTGCAGGGCGACGTTAAAAAAATCTGCTAAAGCGTTCGCCAGATCTCCTTCGGGGTGAGGGCAACGCCCCAAATGCCGGAACACAGGAGTTTATTCAAATGGCGAACGACTTTCTCTTTACCTCGGAATCCGTCTCCGAAGGCCACCCCGACAAGGTGGCCGATCAGATCTCGGACGCGATTCTCGATGCAATCTTCAAGCAGGACCCCCGCAGCCGCGTGGCTGCCGAAACGCTGACCAACACCGGCCTCGTCGTGCTGGCGGGCGAGATCACCACCAACGCGCATGTCGACTACATCCAGGTGGCACGCGACACCATCAAGCGCATCGGCTACGACAACACCGACTACGGCATCGACTACAAAGGCTGCGCCGTGCTGGTGGCCTATGACAAGCAGTCCAACGACATCGCCCAGGGCGTGGACCACGCGAGCGACGACCACCTAAACACCGGCGCTGGCGACCAGGGCCTGATGTTCGGCTACGCCTGCGACGAAACGCCCGAGCTGATGCCCGCGCCCATCTACTACGCGCACCGCCTCGTCGAGCGCCAGGCCCAGCTGCGCAAGGACGGCCGCCTGCCGTTCCTGCGCCCCGATGCCAAGTCGCAAGTGACGATGCGCTACGTGGACGGCAAGCCCCACAGCATCGACACCGTGGTGCTCTCCACCCAGCACCACCCCGACCAGAGCGAAACGCAAACCAAGATGAAGGCTTCGTTCACCGAAGCCATCATCGAAGAGATCATCAAGCCCGTGCTGCCCAAGGAATGGCTGCAAAACACCCGCTACCTGATCAACCCCACGGGCCGTTTTGTCATCGGCGGCCCGCAAGGCGACTGTGGCCTGACCGGCCGCAAGATCATCGTGGACACCTACGGCGGTGCCTGCCCCCACGGCGGCGGCGCCTTCAGCGGCAAGGACCCAACGAAGGTGGACCGCTCGGCAGCCTACGCTGCCCGCTATGTGGCCAAGAACATCGTGGCCGCAGGCCTGGCGCGCCAGTGCCAGATCCAGGTGGCTTACGCCATCGGCGTGGCCGAGCCCATGAACATCACGGTGTACACGGAAGGCACGGGCGTGGTGTCGGACGAGCGTCTTGCAGCGCTGGTGCGTGAGCATTTCGACCTGCGCCCGAAGGGCATCATCCAGATGCTGGACCTGCTGCGCCCGATCTATGAGAAGACCGCAGCCTACGGCCACTTCGGCCGCGAAGAGCCCGAATTCAGCTGGGAGAAGACCGATAAAGCTGCTGCGCTGCGCGCTGCAGCCGGGCTGTAAAGCCCGCCGCGCGATAGCGCGGTTTTCGGTCTGCGGGCGAAGCTCATATCGCGTCAGCGATGTGAGCGCAGACCAAAAGACCGTCAGAGCCGTCCCACCTCCAAAGCCGCAACGCTCCGCGTTGCGGCTTTTCTTTTGACGCTTCACCACTGCCCGCCAGCGGCCCTCTCCTACACCCACCGCCCGCCCGCACTGACGGTGCTGCCGACGGCCCCTCGGTATTGTTCCTGCACACCCTTTCGCAGCCCCGCGCTGCCTGAACATCCACTGCAAGGAGCGACCACCATGCTGAAGTACGCCATCATTTTTGCCCTGATCTCCCTGGTCGCCGGTGCCCTGGGATTCAGCGGAGTCGCCGCAGGCGCGGCGGGCATCGCCAAGGTGCTGTTTGTGCTGTTCCTGGTGATTGCCGTGGTGTTTGTGGTGCTGGCCGTCATCGGCGTGGGTGCCGCGCGCAAGGTACTCAAGTAGCCCAGCGCACCTTTGTCACAGCCCCACATTTCCCACACAGCCGCACCATGACCGACACCACCAATATCTTTGAAGCCCTGCGCGAGAGCCACGAACGCCAACGAGCGCTGTACACCGCACTCACCGACACCAGCGGAGACACCCCTGAGCGGCGCGAGCTGTTTGACCAGCTCAAGCAGGAACTGACGGCCCATGAACGGGCTGAGGAACGGCATTTTTATATTCCGCTGATGGCGCACGACGCGGGCATCGACCTGTCCCGCCACGCCATTTCAGAGCACCACCAGCTCGACGAACTGCTGGAGTCGCTGGAAGAGGCCGACCCGGCGAGCCCCAGCTGGCTGCCGCTGGCCAAGAAACTTGCGGAGAAGGTGGAGCACCACCTCAAGGAAGAAGAACACCGCTTCTTCCAGATGGCCGGCAAGCTGCTGACGGAGAAGCAAAAAACCGCGCTGGCGGCGGACTACCGGGCTGACTATGAGGAGGCCAAGGCCGCCATGGCCTGAGCGTGCCGGGCTCGGCCCGGAGACACGCAAGCGGTCATACTGACTCTTCGGCCTGCACCACGCAATTGCGACCGCTGGACTTGGCCTTGTAGAGCGCCGTGTCCGCGCGCTTGATCAGGGCGTGGCTGTCTTCCTTGTGGTCCCACGTGGCCACGCCAAAACTGGCGCTGACATGGCCCACCGCGTCGAAAGGCACGCCTGCAATGCGCGCGCGCACCGCCTCGGCCATGGCCATGGCGGCATCCACCGGGGTTTCCTTGAGCAGGATGATGAACTCCTCGCCCCCGAAACGCGCAGCGCAGTCGGACGACCGCAGAAGTTCGCGCACGCGCAGCGCCGTGCTCTTGAGCACCACATCGCCCGAGTCATGCCCAAAGGTATCGTTGATGCGTTTGAAAAAGTCGATGTCAAACATCACCACCGACAGACTGCCCTTCTTGATGCGGGTGTCGGCCATCTCGGTCTCCAGCCTCTCAAAGAAGCGGCGGCGGTTGACCAGGTCCGTCAGGAAGTCCTTGGTGGCCAGGTCTTCCAGCTTGCGGTTGAGCCGCGCCATGGGCTCGATCACCAGCGACGACAGCGACAGGTTGAGCCCGACGAAAAGCAGCACAAAACTACCCACTAGCGCCGCCATCACCGTGTTGAAGGTCTGACGCGCCTTCTCCAGCGGGAAGTACATCGGCACCTTCACAACCTGGATGCCCACCGTCTCGTTCATGCCCCAGCCAAAGCCGTTCTTGTCGCCATAGACCTTGAGCATGGTGGGCGGCGCCACGGCCGGTGTACTGTGACAGGCCATGCATTGCGCCTGCTTGATGGTGATGGGGCGGGCCACGTACATGGCGCGGTGCATGCCCTCGCCCACCTCGCCGGTGACCTCTTTCTTGAGGTCGGCCCGGCCTTCGCGGAAGTCGCTGATGATGCGCTCCTCCCACTCGTTGGCACGGTCGCGCAGGTTGGTGGGGTTGAGCACTGCCTCCTTGTACTCATAGCCCGGAAACCGGTTCTGCAGGCGGCGCAGGGTTTCGGTGGCCGCGTAGGCAGGCACCGTCTGCGGCAGGAATTTCTCGGCCAGCGTCACATCCAGGTGGGGCTTGACCAGCTCTGTCGTGTAGTCGCGGATCGCCATGGCCGCGTGCATCATGATCTGCGAGTTGTGCTGCACCTCCTCGATGGCCGACTGCTGCAGAAAGCGGTGTACATAAACTCCCGCACCCGCCGCTGCCACCAGCAGCACGGCCGCCAGCACCAGGTTGAATTTGAGTCGCAAAGACATGGATTTCCCTCAGGTGCCAGCGTTGTGCCGGCTTGTTGTTGGTGGTGCAACGGCAGCCATCCTGGCCCGCGCGACGCACCCACCGTTCGTGGGACACAAAGTTTGCGTTTGTGCCAGATTTCCGTGCGGCGGTCCAATAGTTTGTGCGCTAAGCCCGCGCTACAGCCCGCGCGCGCTCAGCGACAGATTGCGCCGGTAGGCCGGGCGCACCCGGTACAGCTGCGCGGGGCGGTGGGCGCCGCCGCCTTGCAGCGCTCCCGGCACCGGCTCCAGCATGGCCAACTCGTCCATCTTGCGGCGAAAACTCACCTTGTTGACCGGCTCGCCCAGCACCGCCTCGTACACAGCCTGCAGCTGCGGCAGTGTGAACGGCTCGGCGCACAGGTGCACAGGCATGGACGAATACTGGCTTTTGCTGCGCACGCGGGCCACGGCGGCATCGACCATGGCACGGTGGTCAAAAGGCAGCGCAGGCAATTCGGCCACGGGTACCAGCGTTAGCGGTGCCTGCTCCAGCACCTCAGGCGGCACCAGGGCACAGTAAGCGACGGCCAGCGACCAGCCCCGGGGGTCGCGCACCGGGCCGGAGAAGGTGGCCAACTGCTCCAGGTACGGGCTCTGCAAGCCCGCCTTGTCGCGCAGCACCCGGGCCGCGCTGGCCTGGGCATCGGCATCTTCTTGCGCATGGATGTAGCCACCCGGCAGCGCCAGAGCCCCGGCAAACGGCGCGCGCTCACGGCGCAACAGGGCCACTTGCAACGCCCCTTGCTGCAAGGTCAGCAACACCACATCGACGGTACAGATCACAGTGGGCAAAGCGGATTCGGTCATGCGCCGAGTTTGTCACAAGCATGAGCAAACCGGCATCCAGATCGCGAACCACATTCCCTAGCGCAAATTCTTTGAGACCACTACGAAACAAGTGCTTTCAACTTAGTTAGTTCATTTTTTTTACTAACAAGATTACACTGCATCCAACAACCCAGGAGAAGACCATGGCCCACAACATCCAGCTGCTGGTGATCGACCCCCAAAACGACTTCTGCGACCTGCCCATGGCCTGGCAACCCACCGATGTACTGACCGGCCAACGCACCGCACCCGCCCTGCCTGTGCCGGGTGCCCATGCCGACATGCAGCGCCTGGCCCAGTTCATCCGCAACCAGGGCGACCAGCTTGATGGGATCACCGTCACGCTCGATTCGCACCAGCGCTTTGATATCGCTCACCCTGGCTTCTGGCAAACCGGCGCGGGTGCCGGTGTGGCGCCCTTCACCCCCATCACCGCCGCCCAGGTGCGCGCAGGCGACTACACACCGCGCGATACCACTGCCCTGCCCCGCACCCTGCGGTATCTGGACGCACTCGAAGCCCAGGGCCGCTATACGCTGATGGTGTGGCCGGTGCACTGCGAGGTGGGCAGCTGGGGCCATGGCGTGCACGCCGATGTACTGGCCGCCTGCGGGGCCTGGCAGCTCCAGCGCCAGCGCGCGGTGCGCAATGTGTTCAAGGGCACCAACCCCTGGACGGAGCACTACAGCGCCATCGAGGCCGAGGTGCCCGATGCGGACGACGAAGGCACCGCACTCAACACCGCCCTGCTGCAGTCGCTGGGCCAGGCCGATGTGCTGCTGGTCGCGGGCGAGGCCAGCAGCCACTGCGTGCGCTCGACCACCGAGCACATCGCGCAGCACCTGCCCCGCCTGGTGCCGGGCTGGCAGGCGAGCCGCATCGTGCTGCTGACCGACGGCATGAGCCCCGTGGGCGGGTTCGAGGCGCAGCACCAGGCATTTCTGCAGGTCATGTGTGCAGCCGGTGCACATCTCGCCAATATGAATGAAATCAGGCTCTAGCGCTTATCTATCAAGTGCTAGCAGCTACCAATTTTGGAGCAACACCATGAACCCCGTCATCACCAGCCTGCTCGACACCGATCTCTACAAGTTCACGATGTGGCAGGCCCTGCTGCACCGCCACCCACAAACACAAAGCGAATACCGCTTTGTGTGCCGCAACACCCCAGCCTACCCGCTGGCCGAGCTGCTGCCCGAGGTGAACGCTGCGCTGGACCACCTGTGCAGCCTGCGCTTCACGCCCGAAGAGCTGGCCTATGTGGGCAGCCTGCGCTACATCAAGAGCGACTTTGTGGACTTCCTGCGCATCTTCCAGTTCCAGCGCAGTTTCATCAGCGCCTGGGCCGAGGGCGAGCAACTGCACATCGTGGCGCAAGGCCCACAGGTGCATGTGATGGGGTTTGAGATCTTCGTGCTGGCCATCGTGAACGAGCTGTACTTTCGCCGCTTTGACGCGGCCCAGGCACTCGCCAGCGGCCGTGCACGGCTGGCCGCCAAAGTGCATCAGCTGCAGGCCCTGGCCCGGCAGGCCACGCTGCGCCACGCTTTCGAGCTGTTCGACTTTGGCCTGCGCCGCCGCTACAGCGGCGCCTGGCAGCGCGAGGTGGTGCAGACCTTTGCGCAGCAAGCTCCGCAGTGGTTCAAGGGCACCAGCAACGTGCTGCTGGCGCGCGATTTGAACCTCGTGCCCATCGGCACCATGGCGCACGAGTATTTGCAGACCTACCAGGCCCTGGGCGTGCGGCTGCGCGACTTCCAAAAGGCCGCGCTCGAAGACTGGGTGCAGGAATACCGGGGCGACCTGGGCATTGCACTGACCGACACCGTGGGCATGGACGCCTTTCTCGCTGACTTTGACCTGTACTTCGCCAAGCTGTTCGACGGCCTGCGCCACGACTCAGGCGACCCGGTGGCCTGGGGCGAAAAAGCCCTCGCGCACTACACCCGGCTGCGCATCGACGCACACACCAAGCGGCTGGTGTTCTCGGACGGCCTCGACCTGGAACGCGCCCTCATGCTGTACCGCCACTTTGGCGACCGCACACAGCTCGGCTTTGGCATTGGAACGAATCTCACCAACGACATGGGCGACGCACCGGAGATGCGACCGCTCAACATCGTGATGAAGCTGGTGCGCGCCAACGGACAACCTGTGGCGAAACTCTCAGACACGCCCGGCAAGACGCTGTGCGACGATGAAACCTACCTGGCCTACCTGCGTCAGGTTTTCAACGTGAAGGACTGACACCATGCTCCGCATCACCCTTGCCCAGCTCAACTTCACTGTCGGCGACATCGAAGGCAACGTGGCCCGCATGGTGGCCGCCGCGCAGCAGGCGGCGCGCGAACAGGCCGACCTCGTTGTGTTCAGCGAGCTGTCGCTGTGCGGCTACTACCCCGGCGACATGCTGGAGGAAACCGGCTTTCAGCAACGCATCGAGGCCGGTATCTCCGCGTTACAACAGGCCTCTGCTGAATTACCCCAGCTGCACTGGGTGTTGGGCGCGCCCACACCCGCGCGCGGCCCCGGCAAGCGCTTGCACAACAGCCTGCTGGTACTGCAAGGCGGGGCTGTGCGCCTGCAATACGCCAAGCAGCTGCTGCCCACGTACAACATCTTTGACGAGCGCCGCCACTTCGAGCCCGGACCAGACGTGGCCAAGGTGCTGCGCATCGGCAGCACGCAGGTGGGCCTGCTGATCTGCGAAGACGGCTGGAACGACCACGGCGCCGACTACGCCACCAACCCTTTCGAGCGCATGCGCGACGCCGCGCCCGACCTGGTGGTGAGCATCAACGCCAGTCCCAGCCACACTGGAAAACGCGAGCAGCGCCACCAGATCTTTGCCGACGCCGCGCGCCGCCACGGCCTGCCGATCCTGTACGTGAATCAGATCGGTGGGCACGACCAGGTGGTGTACGACGGCGCATCGTTCGCGGCCGAGCCCGATGCGGGTGTCGTCTTTGAAGCGCAGCGGTTTGTGGAAGACGTGTGCACGCTGCAGTTCGACAACGGGCATTTTCTGAGCGCGGAAGGCGCACGCCCCGCCCCCGTGCCCGCACAGGGTCTGCCCACCATGGACTTCTACCGCCAGCAGATCGTGCTGGGCCTGCGTGACTACGCACGGCGCTGCGGCTTTACGCAGGTGGTGGTGGGCAGCTCGGGCGGCATCGACAGCGCGCTGACGCTCGCCTTGGCCGTGGAAGCGCTGGGTGCGGACAACGTGGTCGGCATCACCATGCCCTCGCGCTACTCCAGCAGCGGCTCGGTCGATGACTCGGTGGCGCTGTGCCACAACCTGGGCGTGCAGCTCTTCACACACCCGATTGCCGAGCTGGTGGCGGGCTACGCGCAGCAGTTCGAGGCCAGCTTTGGCAAACCGTTGGTGGGCCTGCCGCTCGAGAATCTGCAGGCGCGCATTCGCGGAACGGTGCTGATGGAATACTCCAACGCCTTCGGCCACCTGCTGCTCACCACGGGCAACAAGAGTGAAATCTCGGTAGGCTATTGCACGCTGTATGGCGACACCAATGGCGGCCTGGGCCTGATTGGCGACCTCTACAAGACGGAGGTGTTTGCCCTGTCGCGCCACGTCAACGAACACGCCGGGCGCGCGCTGATTCCGCAGGCCATCATCGACAAGGAACCCTCTGCCGAGCTGGCACCCGGCCAGCGCGATGTGGACAGCCTGCCACCCTACCCCGTGCTCGACGAAGTGCTCAAGCTGCTGATCGAAGGCGAACGCCTTTCTGCCACAGAGCACCAGGCGGCGCAGAATTTTGTGGCCCAGCTGCAAACCGACGACGCGGGCCGCGCCCTGGTGCAGCGCGTGCGCATGATGGTGGCGCGCAACGAATACAAGCGCCGTCAGGCCCCGCCCATCGTGCGCGTACGGGCGCGGGCCTTTGGCAGTGGGCGGCAGATGCCTATTGCTGCGCGGTATGTGTAATACGGCTCCAGGGTAAAATTACTACCAAAAAGATAGCTGCTAGCGCTTTACAGATAAGCGCTAGCGACCAAAAACACTTAAAAATCACCCGATAACGACTGGAGACACATGGTCGATACCGCCATCTACATCGGGCGTTTTGAACCCGTGCACAACGGCCACATGGCGCTGCTGCAGCGCGCGCTCGACAGCGCGCAGCAGGTCATCGTGGTGGTGGGCTCGGCCTGGCAGGCGCGCTCGCCCAAGAACCCCTTCACCTGGCCAGAGCGCGAGGCCATGCTGCGCAATGCGTTGCCCGAGGTCGACCGCAGCCGCATGGTGGTCCTGCCCATGCGCGACTACTACAACGAGGCGGTCTGGGTGCAGGCCGTGCGCCAGGGCGTGGCGCGGCTGACGACACCCGGTGCGCGGATCGGTCTAGTGGGCCACTTCAAGGACGCCACCAGCGGCTACCTGAGCGCGTTCCCGGGCTGGGAGCTGATCCATGTGGAGCGCCAGGGGCCGATTGACGCCACCGCCATCCGCGACGCCTGGTTTGGCGCCACACCCGACGCGGTGCAGTCTGCCCTCGCCCCCCTGGCCGACCAGATGCCTGCCAGCACCCTGGCCACGCTGACCGAGTTTGCGCAGACCCCGCACTACCTGGCGCTGCAGCAGGAGTGGCAGATGCTGCGCGGCTACCGCCAGGCCTGGGCCGCCGCGCCCTACCCACCCGTCTTCGTGACGGTGGACGCGGTGCTGCGCTGCCAGGACCATGTGCTGCTGATCCGCCGCGCACACGCACCCGGCAAGGGCCAGCTGGCCGTGCCCGGTGGCTTCATCGAACAGCGCGAAACGGTGTGGCAGTCCTGCCTGCGCGAACTGGTGGAAGAAACCCACTGCGACCTGCCCGAGGCCACCATGCGCGCCGCGCTGCAGTCCGTGGCCGTGTTCGACCACCCCGACCGCAGCCAGCGTGGCCGCACCATCACGCATGCGCACTACTTTGATTTGGGAGATGCGCAGTTTCCAAACGTGCAAGCAGACGACGACGCGCTGCAGGTGCAGTGGACACGCATCGACCAGCTGGCGGGGATGGAAGAGGAATTCTTTGAAGACCACTTCCACATGCTGGACCACTTCCTGGGGTTGACGGAGCTGCACTGACAACGTGCAGCCAGACTTCAAGCCAGAACAGCCTCTAGCGCTTATCCAATAAGCGCATAAAGCTATTATTTGAATAGCATCAAGTCCCAGCCCTCTCCAGCATGGCATGCAGCAGCACGTTGCAGCCCGCCTCGATGTGCTCGGGTTTGGCGTCCTCGATCTCGTTATGGCTGATACCGTCCTTGCAGGGGATGAAGATCATGCCGCTGGGCGCGAGCTTGGCCATGTAGACGGCATCGTGCCCCGCGCCGGAGACTGCGGGCATGTGGCTGTAGCCCAGCTTGGCGGCGGCGCGACCCACGGCCTCCACACACTCGGGCTGGAAGAGTTGCGCGGGGTAGCTGGACACCATTTCGATATGAACCTGCACACCGTGTTCTTGGGCCACCTGGTCGGCAAAGGCCTTGACCTCGGCAGCCATGGCGTCCACCAGCGCGTCGGTGCTGTTGCGAAGGTCAATGCTGAACTTGACCCGGCCGGGGATGACGTTGCGGCTGTTGGGGAAGACTTGCACCATGCCCACGGTGCCGCGCCCGTGCGGCGGGTGGCGGTGGGCGGCGGCGACTACGTCTTGCATGATGCGTGTGGCGGCCAGCATCGCGTCCTTGCGCAGGGCCATGGGCGTAGGGCCGGCGTGGGCTTCCATGCCGGTGACGGTGCAGTCAAACCAGCGGATGCCCAGCACGCCGCTGACCACGCCGATGGTCTTGTCGTTGTCTTCCAGCACCGGGCCTTGTTCGATGTGGGTTTCGAAGTAGGCGCCGATGGGGTGGTCGCCGGGCTCCTGGTCGCCGATGTAGCCGATGCGCTCGAGTTCGCCTTTCACCGTTTTGCCTTCGGTGTCGGTGGCGGCGTAGGCGTGCTCCAGCGTGAAGGCTTTGGCGAACACGCCCGAGCCCATCATCACGGGCACGAAGCGGCTGCCTTCTTCGTTGGTCCAGAAGGCCACTTCGATGGGGGCCTCGGTTTCGATGCCGTGGTCGTTGAGCGTGCGCACCACTTCGATGCCGGCGAGCACGCCGTAGTTGCCGTCGAACTTGCCGCCGGTGGGCTGGGTGTCGATGTGGCTGCCGGTCATGATGGGTGGCAGGTTGTTGTTGCGGCCCGGGCGACGCATGAAGCCGTTGCCAATCTTGTCGATGGTGACGGTCATGCCTGCTTCGCGCGCCCAGCGGGTGACGAGGTCACGGCCCTGTTTGTCCAGGTCGGTGAGGGTGAGGCGGCAAACGCCGCCCTTGGGCGTGGCGCCGATCTGCGCCAGTTCCATGAGCGAATCCCATAGGCGTTCGCCGTTGATGCGGAGGTTTTCGATGTCGGGTTTGACTTTGGTGTCCATGGTGTTCTCCAGATGCATTGCAGCGCTTAGCGCGCCACCGCCGAGGGGGCCAGGTCTTGCGCACGTTTTTGCACGGCCTGGAAGTTGGCGCCAAACGCGGGGCGCTTGATGTAGCGGCCTTTGCCCTGCTCGGCCCGCAGGTCGCCGTTGGCAAACACCACGCGGCCCTGGCTCACGGTGTGGCTGGGGATGCCGCGCACGGTGCGGCCTTCAAAGATGTTGAAGTCGCCCTTGCTGAACTGGGTCTTGGCGGAGAAGGTCTTGGTGCCTTGAGGGTCCCACAGCACCAGGTCGGCATCGGCGCCTTCGCCGATAAAGCCCTTGCGTGGGTAGATGTTGAACAGCTTGGCCGCATTGGCCGAGGTGATGGCCACGAACTCGCTGGGCGTGAGGCGACCGGTGTTCACACCGCCGTCCCACAGCGCGGCCATACGCTCTTCCACGCCGCCGGTGCCGTTGGGGATCTTGGCGAAGTTCTCCTTGCCCATGGCCTTTTGCGCGGCGCAGAAGGTGCAGTGGTCCGTTGCCGTGGTGTGCAGCTGCCCCGACTGCAGGCCGCGCCACAGCGCCTCCTGGTGGCCCTTGGGGCGGAAGGGCGGGCTCATCACATAGGCGGCGGCCTTGGCAAAGTCGGGGTCGCGGTAGACGCTGTCATCCACCAGCAGGTGGCCGGCCAGCACCTCGCCGTACACGCGCTGGCCGCGCGCGCGGGCGCGGGCAATGGCGTCGGCCGATTCCATGCAGCTCACGTGGACCACGTAGATCGGCACGCCCAGCACATCGGCAATGGCAATGGCGCGGTTGGCGGCCTCAGCCTCCACCATGGGTGGGCGCGACAGTGGGTGGCCCTCGGGGCCGGTGATGCCCATCTTGGCGACCTCCTGCTGCAGCAGGTAGACCAGCTCGCCGTTCTCAGCATGCACCGTGGGCATGGCCCCGAGTTCGAGCGCGCGCTTGAAGCTGTTCACCAGGGTTTCGTCGTCGCACATGATGGCGTTCTTGTAGGCCATGAAGTGCTTGAAGCTGTTCACGCCCTCTTCCTGCACCAGCGTGCCCATGTCGGCGCGCACCTGCTCGCTCCACCAGGTGATGGCGACGTGGAAGGAATAGTCGGCGGCCGATTTCTCCGCCCAGCCGCGCCACTTGCGATAAGCATCCAGGATGGGTTCTTGCGGATCGGGGATCACGAAGTCGATGATGCTCGTGGTGCCGCCGGCCAGCGCGGCGGCCGTGCCAGTGTAGAAGTCGTCCATGGTGACGGTGCCCATGAACGGCAGCTGCATGTGGGTGTGCGGGTCGATGCCACCGGGCAGCACGTACTGGCCGCTGGCGTCCAGCGTCTGCGCCCCTACCGGCGCCTGCGCAGCCGCCCCATCGCCCACAGCCACGATGCGGCCATCGACGCACAACACATCGGCGCGCTGTTCACGGTCGGCGTTGACCACGGTACCACCGCGGATCACAAGGGCTTGGGTCATGGGGGTCTCCTTCAAGGATGCGGATCAGATCAAAAAAAAGGCCCTGCACTGGCACCAGGCCCAGGCAGGGCCAAGGGGTCACTTTTTCTTGGCAGTCAGGTAGTAGTAGGTGCCGGCCACGGCCAGGCTGAAGAACCAGCCAAAGTCAAACAGCGCGAGCAGCAGGCCGGGCACAGCCGCCTTGTCGATCACGCCCGACACGGCCAGGTAGCCCGGCAGGCAGGGCAGCACGCCCAGCGCAAAGGCAATCAGCGCCTGCACGTTCCAGCCATTGCTGTACTCGTATTCGCCGCCACGGCGGTACAGGTCGTCCACCTTCAGCTCGCTCTTGCGCACGAGGTAGTAGTCCACCAGCAGGATGCCCGCGATGGCGCCCAGCAGCGTGCCGTAGCCGCCCAGCCAGGTGAACAGGTAGCCGCCCGAGGTGGCCAGCAGCTTCCAGGGCATGAACACCAGGCCAATCAGCGCGGCGATCAGGCCACCCATGCGGAAGCTGATCTTGGACGGTGCGACCTGGCTGAAGTCGTACGACGGCGACACCAGGTTGGCGGCCACGTTGGTCGTCAGGTTGGCCAGCAGGATCACCAGCAGGCCCACACCTGCAGCCACACTGCCCATCTGGGTGAGCAGGCCGTCGGGGAACAGTTGCGCCTTGCCGTACAGGATGGCCGATGCCGAGAAGCCGATCACACCTACCATGGAGAACAGTGCCATGGGAATCGGCAGGCCAATCGCCTGGCCCATGACCTGGTCCTTCTGCGACTTGGCAAAGCGCGTGAAGTCCGGGATGTTGAGCGCGAGCGTGGCCCAGAAGCCGACCAGGCCCGTCAGCGCCGCCCAGGTCTTGGGGCCACCCTCGACCACCTTGGCAGGCAGGTTGAAGAGCTGGCCCGAAGGCACCTTCATCATCAGCACCACCACCAGCACGATGGACGCGATGATCATCAGCGGCGCGGCGATCACTTCGAGCTTGCGGATGGACTCTGGGCCCTTCCAGATGAAGTAAATGTGCACCGCCCAGAACGCGAGGAAACACATGAACTGCGAGGTGCTGATGGTCTGCCCCTCGGCCGGGCCCGCGAGCCCCATGCCCAGGATGTTCAGGAAGCCATGCAGCGCCAGCGCGCCGAAATAGCAGTTGATGGAGAACCAGCCACAGGCCACCAGGCCCCGCAACACGGCAGGCAGGTTGGCGCCTTTCACACCGAATGAAGCGCGCGCCAACACCGGGAACGGCACACCATATTTGGGTCCCACGCGGCCGATCAGCACCATGGGCACGAGCACGATGCAGTTGGCCAGAAACACCAGCCACACCGCCATCTGCCAGGTGAAGCCCTGGTCGAGCATGGAGCTGGCCATGGTGTAGGTGGGCACACACACCACCATGCCCACCCAGAGTGCAGCGAAGTCTTTCCAGGTCCAGTGTCGCTGCGCGGCGGTGGTGGGGAGCAGATCTTCATTGGCGAGCGTGTTGGAGGCTCCGCCGGGCATTAGCCCCGCCACGTGGGCAGCGCTGCCGGTACTGTTGGTCATGCCTGTACTCCTGTCAAAGACGTCGTTGGGGTTGCACACAACCCGCCGTCTGTTTCAGCGCCCTCACGCTGGCAGATGGCGGGCAAAGGGAAGCGAGCGATGCTAGAGATCACGCAAGAACTGCACCAGATGCAGTGCAGCATGCGTTGCAAATCAGCACCACAACGGGTGCTGTCACAACGCATTGCGGGGTCTGTGGCACACGCACGCATGGGCCGCATATCAAGCCGCTGCAGACACGCGCTGCGGGTTGTTGGGGTGCGTGGTCCAGTTGGCGTATTCGCCGGTAACTTTCTTGCCCGTGCGCACATCAACTTCGCCCGGCTCCAGCGCGCGCATGGTGATGCACTCTGGCACGGGGCAGATCGACACGCACAGGTTGCAACCCACGCACTCGGCCTCGTTGATCTCGAACTTGCGCACGCCACCCTCTTTGGTGAAGGTGATGGCCTGGTGCGAGGTGTCTTCGCACACCACATGGCAGCGGCCGCACTGGATGCAGGCATCCTGGTTGATGACGGCTTTTTCGATGTGGTTGAGGTTGAGGTTCTTCCAGTCCTTGACCGTGGGCACGGCCTGGCCCTTGAAGTCGTCCAGCGTGGCGTAGCCGTGCTGGTCCATGAAGTTGGACAGTCCGTCGCACATGTCCTGCACGATCTTGAAGCCATACACCATGGCGGCCGTGCACACCTGCACCGTGCCGCAGCCCAGCGCTATGTACTCGGCCGCATCGCGCCAGGTGGTGATGCCGCCGATGCCGCTGATGGGCAGGCCCGCCGTCTGCGCGTCGCGTGCGATCTCGGCCACCATGTTCAGCGCAATGGGCTTGACGGCCGGGCCGCAGTAGCCGCCGTGCGAGCCCCAGCCGTCCGTGCTCGGACTCATCACCATGCGGTCCAGGTCCACGCCCATGATGGAGTTGATGGTATTGATGAGCGACACCGCATCGGCTCCGCCCGCCTTGGCGGCGCGTGCGGGGTGGCGCACGTCGGTGATGTTGGGGGTGAGCTTCACGATCACGGGCAGCTTACTGTAGTGCTTGCACCAGGCCGTGACCATCTGGATGTATTCAGGCACCTGGCCCACGGCCGCGCCCATGCCGCGCTCGCTCATGCCGTGGGGGCAGCCGAAGTTGAGTTCGATGCCGTCGGCGCCGGTGTCTTCGACGAGCGGCAGGATGGCCTTCCAGCTCTGCTCCTCGCACGGCACCATGAGTGAGACGATCATGGCGCGGTCCGGCCAGTTGCGTTTGACGCGTTTGATCTCTTCGAGGTTGGTGTGCAGCGGCCGGTCGGTGATCAGCTCGATGTTGTTCAGGCCGATCACGCGGCGGTCTTGCGACATCAGCGTGGAATAGCGCGGGCCGTTGACGTTGACCACGGCTGGGTCCTCACCCAGCGTCTTCCACACCACGCCGCCCCAGCCCGCCTCGAAGGCGCGGGTGACGTTGATCTCCTTGTCGGTGGGTGGCGCGGACGCGAGCCAGAAGGGGTTGGGACTTTGGATGCCCAGAAAATTGCTGCGAATGTCTGCCATGGGGTGCTCCCGTGAAAACTGGGTGAAGGGGTTCAGGCCATCAGTGCGGCGTGGATGGAGACAGCGGCCACCTTGCCGTGCTCCACCGCTTCCACCGTGAGGTCGCGGCCGCCCACGCGGCAGTCGCCACCGGCCCACACACGCGCCAGGCTGGTCTGGCCTTCGGCATCGGTGGCGATGCGCCCGCCCTCCAGCGCAATGCTTTTACCCACAGGCTCGGCCACAAAGGTCTGGCCGATGGCCTTGAGCACCATGTCGGCATCGAGCGTGAAGGTTTCGCCGGTTTCCACCAGCTTGCCGCCGCTCAGCGCCGTGGCGGCAAAACGCACGCCCTTGACAGCGCCGCCTTCGCTCAGCACCTCTTTCGGTGCAGCCCAGTGGCGGATGGTCACGCCGTTCGTCTGCGCCCATTGCTGTTCCACGGCCGATGCCGACATGGCCTCCGCGCCCCGGCGGTAGACGATGGTTACTTCTTCGGCGCCCAGCTTGCGCGACTGCACGGCGGCATCCACCGCTGTCATGCCGCCACCAATCACCACCACCCGGCGGCCCACGGGCAGGGTCGAGAGGTCGACGCTCTGGCGCAGCTCGGCAATGAAATCCACGGCATTGCGCAGTCCGGTGGCGGTGGGCTCGGCCACGCCCAGCGCGTTCACGCCCTGCAGGCCCAGACCCAGGAACACCGCGTCGCAAGCACCCAGCAGGCTGTCGAGCGTGATGTCACGGCCCAGTTGCTGGCCCGTGCGCACCTCGATGCCGCCGATGGACAGCAGCCACTCCACCTCCTTCTGCGCGAAGTTGTTGGTGGTCTTGTAGCTGGCCAGGCCATATTCGTTGAGGCCGCCGAGCTTGGGGCGCGCCTCGAACAACACCACGTCATGCCCCCGCACGGCCAGGCCATGCGCACAGGCCAGGCCCGCCGGCCCTGCGCCCACCACGGCCACGCGCTTGCCGGTAACGGCTGCGCGCTGGAACAACGGCGCACCGGGCTTTTCAAAAAATGCGTCAGTCGCATAGCGCTGCAGCGAGCCGATCTCCACCGGCTTGTCCTCGTTGGTGTTGCGCACGCAAGCCTGTTCGCACAGCACTTCGGTGGGGCACACGCGGGCGCACATGCCGCCCAGCGGGTTGGCCTCCAGGATGGCACGGGCAGCACCCCGGTTGTTGTCCTGCGCAATGCGGTGGATGAACGATGGGATGTCGATCCCCGTGGGACAGGCGGTGGCGCAGGGCGCATCGTGGCAGTAGTAGCAGCGCTCGGCCTCGATCAGGGCCTGGGGTTTGGTGAGCGGCGGGTGCGCATCACTGAAGTTGGCAGCGTAGTCGGCCAGGTTCAGGCGTGCGGCATGAATGCCGCAGGCACGGCTTGCGGGTGTGTCCATCAGGTTTCCTCCGAGAGGGTCAGGGTGGGGGTCTGGGCGCAGGCCATGCAGACGCTCCAATGCGCCCGTGCCACGCAGCGCTGGCTGCGCATGCGGCTGGGGCCAGCCAATGCAGCGCAGGCGCAGGCGCCTGTGCTTGCAAACTTCGGAGGTTTCATCGTGGGCCTCGCTGTAGGATTCAGGTGCCCGCTGCTTTGGCGCAGCGGTGCCCTGTGTGGTGGGTCAATTTACCAACCCGTAAAAATTTACCAATTGGTAAAATCCCTAGAGCAAACCCCGTGCCAGCCAAATCGCCACAAATCTCCGTCTCACGCCAGCGAAATGCCAGTTTTTGGCCCCTGGCTTGTTCCACAATGGTGCGATGACCGACGCCCGCCCGTCCCCCGCAGACACCGCCCCCCGCGCTCCCAGGACAACGCGCGCCACCTCCAGCGACGAGACAACGCCCCGCGCGCCCACCGCCTCGCGCTTGCTCAAGGAACAGGGCATCCTCACTGAGGCCGAGAACCACTTTGCGCAGTTCGGCTTTGAGGGCGCCTCGCTGGAAAACATCGCAGCCGCCATCGGCATCAGCCGCCACAACCTGCTGTATTACTTTCCGAGCAAAGAGGCGCTGTACCAACGCGTGCTCGACGACGTGCTCACCCAGTGGCTGGCCGGGATGGAAGACTTGTCGCACAGCGACGACCCCCAGCAGGCGCTGCGGCGCTATATCCGCGCCAAGCTGCAGTATTCGCGCACGCGCCCCCAGGGCGCCAAGGTCTTCACCAAAGAGGTGATTGCCGGTGCACCACGTTATGGCAACGCCATCATCGAGCGCGTGGCGCCGCTGCTCAAGACCGAGGTGCGCACCTTCGAACGCTGGGCCCGAGAAGGCCGCATCGCCAAGGTCAACTTCACGCACCTGATGTTCATCATCTGGTCGGTCACGCAGGCCTATGCGGAGCAGGAGGCCCAGTTCGCCCTGCTGCTGGGCAAACCGGCACTGACAGAACGCGACTACGAAAAGGCCGAGGAGCTGATCGTGCGCATGGTGCTCAGCGCGCTGGCGCCCGAGAACCCCCTCTGAAGCAGCCACGAACGCTACTATATTGATAGCTACTTGCGCCTTATAGATAAGCGCTAGAGCCGATTTTTATCTGTAATTTGCGCATCCGATCTTGCGCCGCATGGTGAGCAACACGACGGGCATGGGCGGTACCGCCCCCGCCTTGCCACTGCCCTACCCCTGCTTTTGCTGCCACAGCACATCCAGCACATGCTGGGTGGCCCGCTCGACTGGCCCTGCACGGTGCGCGATACCCAGCGGCCGCCACAGGCGGGGCTGCAGCGGCAGCATGCGGATGCGGGGGTCCCGTGGCACGGAGGTGGAAGCCTCTTGCGGCAGCAGCGTTGCACCATAGCCTGCCGCCACTAGGCTCTTGATGGCGTCGTTGTAGTTCAGCTGGATGCGCGCCTTGGGGTGTTCGCCGGCTTGCGCAAACCACTCGCCCGTCAGCCGTGACAGGCTGGTGCCATCGTCGTTGAGGATCAGCGGCTGGCTCGCCAGCCAGCCGGGAGTGACCCGCGCGGGCGAAGGCCAGGTGGACGGCACAAACGCCATGACTGGGTCGCGCCGCCACGGCAGCACCGCCACACCGCGCAGGGCTGCCTGTGGCAGGGCCACCAGGCCCACATCCAGCACACCATTGGCCAGCCGCGACATGGTTTCGTGCGAAGTGAGCACGGCCACCTGCACGTCGATGCCGGGGTGGTGCTGGCCCAGCGCCTCCAGGGCCTGGGGCAGCAGGTGCGCAATGGCCCCCGTGGAGGCGCCCAGGCGCACACGCCCCGCCAGCCCCTGCACCTGGCGTTGCACCAGGTCCATCGCTTCATCCGCGTCCGCCAGCAAGCGCCGGGCACGTTCGACCAGCATCTCACCCACGGCGGACGGACGCACCTCGCCCCGCTTGCGCACCAGCAATGGCGCACCGATGTGGGCCTCCAGGTCCGCGATGTGCAGGCTCACCGTGGGTGGCGCCAAGTGCAGCGTGCGCGCGGCTTCTGCGAAGGAGCCCAGGTCGGCAATGGTGACAAGGGTGCGCAGCCGGTCGAGATTGAGTTCGCGCATGACGTTCAGTAAACCTGATCCTGATGTTTGTGAAATTCAACTTTTCAAAGTTTAGACCGGGACCGAAGATTCCACATCCCCCCCATTGCAGGACCCCCCCATGACCACCCCACCCCTTGTCTTCATCGATGGCGACCAAGGCACCACCGGTTTGCAGATCCACGAACGCCTGCGTTGCCGCATGGATCTGCAGCTGCTGACCCTGCCCGAGGCCGAACGCAAGAACGCCACCCGCCGCGCCGAGGCCATCAACAGCTGCGATATCGCCATCCTGTGCCTGCCCGATGCCCCTGCCCGCGAAGCAGCCGCCTCCATCGTCAACCCCGCCGTGCGCGTGATCGACGCCAGCTCGGCACACCGCACGGACCCGCAGTGGGTGTATGGCTTTCCAGAGATGGGCGCTGCCCAGGCCGCGCGCATTGCTGGCGCCAAGCGGGTCAGCAACCCAGGCTGCTACCCCACGGGCGCCATCGCCCTGCTGCGGCCCCTGGTGCAGGCGGGGCTCGTGCCCGCTGACCTTCCCATCACCATCCACGCGGTGTCGGGGTATTCGGGCGGCGGACGGGCTCGCGTGGACGAACATGAAGGCCCCAACGCAGCCAACGCCCCGGCCTTCCAGCTCTACGGCCTGGGTTTGGAACACAAACACACCCCGGAAATCGCCCTGCATGCCGGGCTGTCGCAACGCCCGTTTTTTCTTCCGGCCTATGGTTCGTTCCGCCAGGGGATTGCGCTCACCATTGCGCTGCATCTGCGCCAGCTGCCCGCAGGCACCACCGGTGAGCGTTTGCACGCTTGCCTGGCCCAGCACTTTCTCGGTGCGGACCATGTTGAAGTCCTGGGCCTGGCGCAAGCGCAAGACACCCAGCACCTGGACCCGCAGGCCCTCAACGGCACCAACCAGCTGCAGTTGGGCGTTTTCAGCAACGCCCGCCATGGCCAGGTGCTGCTGACTGCCGTGTTCGACAACCTGGGCAAGGGGGCATCGGGGGCGGCTGTTCAGAACCTGGATTTGATGCTGCTCGCATCTCGGCGCTGAACCGCCCAGGCCAGCCGTTGCCAGATTCGAATACAGGGAAGAAGGTCAATGCAGCAGCAGGCCGCCGCGTGCGGCCCGCCGTCCCGAACAAAGACGCTGTTTTTGAACACTTTTTCACGTTTGGGCGCATTTTTTGCTCTGCTACACTGCCTCGGCACGCAGCCTCCCGCTCGGGTTGGCTCTTCCCTTTTTCTCCCCCTGAAGCCCTTTCATGGCTGAGTCCGGCAAAGCACCCTACCTTTTCGCCCTGGTTTTGTTGTTGGCCGTGTTGGGGGTGTATCTCCCCGGATTGAACAACGAGCTGCTGTTTGATGACCTGCGCTTGACGGAAGGCTCCATCTTTGGTGTCTATGGAAACTTGCTGGACGTCAAGCAGCGCATGATTTCTTACGGCAGCTTCGTTTGGGTCGAACACCTCGTGGGCGCAGGCTGGTGGAAGCAGCGCATCGTCAACCTTGCACTGCACCTGGGCGTGGTGGCAGCGGTGTACGTGTTCTTCAAGGCGCTGCTGGCCAGTACCCGCTTCCCGCAGGACATGGAAGAGCAGGCGCACTTTGCATCCTCCCAACGCGCTGCGCTGCGGGTTGGCGTGGCACTGTTCGCTCTGCATCCCGTGGCAGTCTATGCCGTGGGCTACCTGATTCAGCGATCCATCCTCATGGCCACCCTGTTCGCGGTGCTGGCCTGCTGGGCGTTTGTGCGCGGATTGCAAACGCAACGCGTGGCTTGGTATGCAGGCGCGCTGTTGAGTTATTTGCTTGCGGTGCTGTCCAAGGAACATGCGGTCATGACCATTGCTCTGGCCGTACCCCTCTACATACACGTACGGCGGCCCAGCTGGAAAAAAGCCGTGGCAGTGACGGGCGGCGCACTGCTGCTGCTGGCGCTAGTGGCAGCCGTACTTTTGCACTTTTATGGCGCAGTCATGGGCCGGCTGTTTGATGCACAGTCAGTAGCCTTTGCGCAGCAGCTTGAAGCCTTGCAACCAGGGATCACGCAACGCATGTTCCCGCTGAGCATCATCAACCAGGCTGCGCTCTTCTTTGCATACGGATTGCTGTGGATCGTGCCTTACGTGGGGTGGATGTCTATCGACATTCGGCCAGCCTTCCCATTGGGTTTTGCGTCTTCATGGCATGTGCTGGGTGCGTTGGGGTATGTGGCGCTGCTGATCGGCGCGGCCTGGCTGCTGCTGAGGCGAACCGGAGCGCTCAGTCTGGCGGCCCTGCTGGTGCTTTTTCCGCTGGTGTGGTTTGCCACGGAGTTTTCCACCGTGTGGGTGCAAGACCCGTTTGTGCTTTATCGCAGCTACCTCTGGGCCGTTGTGCTGCCGGGATTGCTGGCGGTTGCGCTGACCGGGTTCAAGCCTCGAACCATCTACACCGGGGGCGTGGTGCTTGGGCTGGTGTTTGGAGCCTTGGCCCTGGAGCGCCAACTCTCCTTGACCGACGAAGTGGCCGCCTGGACAGACGCGGCAGAGAAGACCGACCTTACCGCACCGGCCAATGCAGTCGGACGCAGCCGCCCCTTCTTGAATCTGGGGGCTTACTACATCCGCAAAGGGATGACAGAGCAGGCAGAGCGGAACATTGGCAAGGCGGTTGCCCTGCGCGACCGAGGCGAACTGGGCAATGGCGCCCTTTTCAACTCTGGCGTGGTTCTGCAATTCAAGAAGAAGCACGCAGAAGCACTGCAAGCGTTTTCTGCAGCCGAAGCGCAGGGCTACGCCGAGCCAGCTTTGTACTTTCACAAGGGCGAGTCTCAAGCAGCCCTGGGGCAGTTGGTACCCGCATTGGAGAGCTTCCGCGTGGCTTTGTCCAGAACGGAAAAAGACAGCAAGCAGCAGGACGTGGTGCCCACCATTCGCATTCGACTGGTCGAAACAGCCATGGCCGCACAACGTTACGACGAGGCCATCAGCGGTTTCAAGGTACTGCTGCAGACAAGCCCCAAAGATCCACGCCTGCTGCTGGGCCTTGGCATGGCGCGGGTGGGCAAAGGCGAGACCAAGGCAGCCATTGAGGTGTTTGATCAACTCATTGCCACCAACCCCGGCGCCCCGGTCTACTACGGCCGCGCCATCGCCCACCACCAGGCGGGCCAGCAGGCAGCAAGCTTGAGCGACATCGATCAGGCCATCAAGCTGGACCCTCGGAACCCGCAGTACAACCAGATGCGCGCCGTCATCGCAGCCCCAAAAAAGTAGCGACAGGCAGGCTGTGACTTTGCGCGTATTACACATTGGCAAGTTCTATCCCCCACACCGAGGGGGGATGGAAGTGTTTCTGGCCAACCTGATCATGGCACAGCGCGCAGCAGGCATTGATGCCGCAGCAGTAGTCCATGGTGATCCCGAAGCGGTAGACCCGCCCTGGCTCACCCGGGTGCCTGTACAGGTGCAACTGGTTTATGCCCCGATTGCGATGGGGTTCCGCGCCGCCTTGTCCAAGGCCATCGCAACACACCGGCCGGATGTTTTACACCTGCACATGCCCAACAACTCCGCTCTTTGGGCCCTGACTCTGCCAAGCGCACGCGCCATACCATGGGTTGTGCACTGGCAATCCGACGTGGTGGTATCGCGCATCCGAACCACCATCGCACTGGCTTACCGGCTGTATCGCCCCTTTGAGCAAGCGGTGCTCTATCGTGCCCAGCGCATCATTGCGACATCCCCACCCTATCTTGAAGCGAGCGAGCCCCTAAAAGCATGGCGGCAGAAATGCGCAATCATCCCCCTGGGCCTGGACACCAGCCATCTAGATGTTGAACCAGACCGTGCCGTCGAAGCGGAGTCCCCTTGGAGCAGCAACACCCTGCGCCTGTTATCCATTGGCAGACTGACCTACTACAAGGGATTTGAAACGCTGATCAAAGCGGCCATGAGCCTGAGCGGCGTGGAGCTGTTGATTGTGGGTGACGGAGAGCTTCGCAAAGAACTACAAGCCTTGATCGACGCGCTCACGGCTGCTGGCAAGCCAGCCAACGTGCGGTTGCTGGGCAATGTGGATGATGGGCAAAAGAACAGCCTGCTCCACAGCTGCGACGTGTTTTGCCTTGCCTCACGCGAACGGACCGAAGCGTTTGGCATGGTGCTGCTGGAAGCCATGCACCATGCCAAGCCGTGCATCGTATCGGCGCTGCCAGGGTCAGGCATGCCTTGGGTACTGGAGACCGCTGGCGCTGGCCTGCAAGCCCCGATCGAAGACGTTGCGGCCTGGGCAAATGCAATTCAGCAGATGCAAAACAGCCCCACCCAACGCTCGCACTGGGGCATGGCAGGGCAACGCGCCTTGCAAACACATTTCTCCATTGCGGCTTGCGAGCAGCGCGTTTCCGACGAATACGCACTGGCGGCGCCCGAGACCGACCATTACCGTGGTAGCCGAAAAGACATGCTCATCGTCATCCCAGCCCGCAATGAAGCAGCCACGATCGGCACATTGCTTTCAGCCCTCAGAGCAAAGGGCTGGCACGACATCATTGTCATCAACGACCAAAGCACTGACGATACGGGCGCCATCGCGCGTGCAGCCGGGGCACGGGTGCTCAACCCGACATTACCCATGGGTGCTTGGGGCGGAATGCAGGCAGGCATTTGTTATGCGATCCGGCATGGATACCAAGCCGTCATCACCATGGACGCCGACGGCCAGCACGAAGTGGATGAAATCCCGACGTTGCTCAAGGCGCGCGATCAAGCCGACCTTGTTGTCGGCGCCTTCCCCGAACGGGCAAGCCGCCTGCGCCAGCTTGCGTGGCGGTGGTTTCAGAAACTGGCAGGCTTTGATCTGCGCGACCTGACCTCCGGCTTTCGGCTGTACAACCACAAGGCCATGAAGACACTTGCGTCGCGTGAAGCCACGTTGCTCGACTACCAGGACCTGGGCGCGCTGTTGCTGGTGCGCCGCGCAGGCCTGACGATCACCGAAGTCCCCGTGTCCATGAATTTGCGCGCTGTGGGGACATCACGGATTTTCAATTCGTGGTTCAACGTGGGCAAATACATGATTGCCACCACCCTGCTCTGCCTCGCGCAGTGGAAAGTGCGCAGAGAGCAATCAGTGCGAAAGTAAGAGCGGGATAAGCACGCGGCAACGATACTGCGGCGAAGACACCACTAACTTTGCATGCCGTGTGATGAGGTGGGAGCACGACACCCCTGGGCCTTGCCAGCCGCGCCGGAGGGCGCTTCCAAACCTCAATCTGCGCCACAGCAGGCCTTGGCGCGCAACCTGCCAAAGACGCAAACTGCCGACGAAAGGCGCTCACCTTCCGTCTGAGCGCGCTTGCCACGGGTGACAATCTGCATTAGATTTTGTCTGAAATTTACATTGAATTTACATTGCAAGTCCAGCCGAACAGCCCCCAGCTCGCCGTAGTGCTGCCCCGTTGCTGAACCTATTGCCCCGCAAGATGAAAAATATAGCTACTCAAATCAGGTCAGCGTGGAAATCGATAATATTTTTATCGATCACGTCGACTGCCATTTCTTTTGGAGCAGCCCACGCCCAGCAAGTATTGCAACTGGTTCCTGGTAAGCCGCATTCAGAAGCAATGGCAACCACTGCCCTGAACACTAAGCTGGGCGAATCGTTGCGCATAGAAAACCTGAAAATTAACGACGAAGCCCCCTCAGTTGTTAATCTGGAACTTCACCGTTCTGAAGTTGCTAGTAGCGCCACGCAATATATCGTAGTCGATGATAAGGGATCGCGTACTTTTCCCCTCGCTACCGCAGCTCACTTTATTGGCAACCTGCAAAACCAACCAGACAGCCAAGCTTTTGTGACGGTATCTTCTGATGGTGAAATCCGGGCCATCATTCACCAAGGCGATGACACGCTTATCAACGAATTGCTGCCTGAACGCAGCGCAGGCGGTGGAAAAGCCGTTTCGCGCCTGATCGACCATCAAAAAGACTTTGTCAACCGAGAATTTTCGTGTGGCGTAACGCCTACCTTTCTGAGAACTGATCCCGTTCAACGCCAAGTTGGTATTGAAGAGCTATTGAAAGCTGGCAGGAAAAATTCTCAGGAGATTCTTACAGAGAAGGCTGGTAGCCCACGGCGTGCAGACATTATTATCGACAGCGACTACGAGCTATATCAGAAATTTGGCACCGAATCGGCCACCTTTAACTATATTACCAATCTGCTCACTTATATCAGCAGCAGATACCAAACCGAAGTTTCCACCCGATTTAATCTTAAGCAGATTATCGTACGCACCACTTCTGCTGACCCCTGGAGCTCAACTTCATCGACCAACGTCATGCTGAATGAACTCCAGGCGTTTTGGAACGCAGGGGTAAATGCGTCGGTAACTCGTCATCACGTCCACCTAATGAGCGGTAAAGCCGTCGGCGGCGGTATTGCCTATGTGGGCAGCCTGTCCAGCCCCACCATTGCCTACGGCGTGAGCGCGGGTCTGTCTGGCACCTTCAATGCCTCAAACCCCCAAGTCATCTGGGATTCCATCGTGGTGGCCCACGAAATTGGGCACGCGTTTGGCAGCTCTCACACCCACACCTATGACAACCCCTTCATCGCCCCGTCGCCCAACACAGGCGGGGCCATTGACTGCTGCTATTCGGACAATGCCACCGGCCAGTGCGGCGTAGCACTAGGCGGCGCTGGACGTTATGGGAATCTGCCGGGCACATCCTCAATCACTGGCGGTGGAGCAGGCCAAAGAAATGGCACCATCATGAGTTACTGCCACCTGCTCAGTGGCGGCATGGGCAATCTTGCATGGACTTTCGGAACCGATCACCCCTATGGCGTGAACCCAGGGCGGGTGCCTACCGTAATGTCCAACCAAGCGCAGTCAAAGTTGCCGCTGGACACATCTGGCACTTTCGACCTGACGGTGAGCAAGTCAGGCACAGGCACCGTGACAAGCGCTCCTGCTGGCATTAATTGTGGAATTGACTGCACCGAATCCTTTGCCAGCGGAACGATTGCGACGCTGACTGCGGCACCAGGTACTGGCTACACCTTTTCTGGATGGTCTGGGGACTGTTCTGGAACCGGCACTTGTACTGTGACCATGAGCGCCGCCAGGAACGTCATTGCTACGTTTACAGCCACCCCCGTGGGTGTGCTGTCTATAGCCAAAATAGGCACAGGCGGCGGCACAGTCACCCGAACAGGCGGCGCTATCAACTGCGGGAGCATCTGCACGGAATCCTTGGCGCCGGGCTCCACCGTGACCCTGACCGCCAGCCCCAACGCTGGCAGCACATTTACAGGCTGGAGCGGGGGAACTTGCACCGGAACTGGTTCTTGCGCTTTCACCCTGAATGCGAACACAACGGTGAATGCACAGTTCAATCTGAATTCGGGTGGGACAACGACCACGCCGCTGCTGCAAAGCAACCTGTCTGGAAATGCGGGCTCTACGCAGAGTTACTCTGTCACGGTGCCTGCGGGAGCTACCAATCTCACCATTCGAATTAGTGGTGGAACAGGGGATGTTGATCTTTATGTAAAGTTCGGGCAAGTACCAACGATGGCCTCTTACGACTGTCGGCCCTATCTTGCTGGCAACAATGAAGCATGTCCATTTCCAGCTCCATCTGCGGGCACCTACTACATCCTGCTCGTTGGCGATGGATCATTCAGCGGTGTGACACTTTCTGCAAGTTATCAAAAGACAAATTCAACCAAAATTGACCTGACTCCCGTTCTTAATCTTCTGCTTGACTAACACATCCAACTCACTATGAAAAAATATTGCGCAATTATTGCTTCAATCGCATCTGCTGCATTTTTGGGATATGCACATGCTGGCACGTCTACTGGGCCAGTTACCAACATTTTTATGCACTCTCCCGATGTTGTAATGTTTAAAGCTGGGCCCACAACGGGAGCACCGACATGCAGCCCATTTAGTGAATGGGCCATCAAACTCTCCGACCCAGCCGGAAAGGGATTTCTCGCAATACTACTTTCCGCTCAGGCCCAAGGAAAATCAGTTAAAGTTCAGGGTTATACAAATACCTGCCGTGACTGGGCCGACCGTGAGCTGCCCTCGTACATCGTGATTATTGATTAATACGAAATCTTCTTTAAACAATAGTTCGATATACCTCTAAAGTCTTGCCGAGGCATCGCTCCCACGTCAACTTGCCCGCGCGCTGCAAGCCACGAGCCACTCCAACGGCTCGGCAATGTTCATCCTCTATCAGGCGGAGTAGTTGCTCACTAATCTCATCGATGTCATCAGGGTTCACCAACAGGGCTGCGCCGTCTGCCACCTCTGGCATGCAGGATCGGTTTGAAGTCAGCGTTGGAACACCGGAAGCCATGGCTTCGAGCAACGGCAAGCCAAACCCTTCGTATATCGAGATCATGGCGAAAGCATGAGCCCCGGCATAAATGGCGGGCAGATCTGCTTGGGGCACAAACCCCAGATACCGCAACCACCCCTCGGCTTGGCCACGTTCTATCAGCGGCCGCACACTCTCGTTGAGCCAGCCACGGGCACCCGTCAAAACCAGCGGAAAACGTGTCCGCAGCTGTACAGGCAAGCCCGCATAAGCAGTTATGAGCTGATCCAGCCGCTTGCGTGGCTCCAGCGTCCCCACACTGAGCACATACTGCCCCCGCACCAAGCCATGACGGGCCAGAACCGGTCGCAGTTCCCCTTTGGCGTGGGGGCGAAAGGATGCATCCACCCCCAGATGAATGGCAGTTACCCGCTGCGGCGCTACAGAATAATCGGCAATCAGCTCCTGGCGCACGGTTTCAGAATCAGTGATCAAGGCATCGGCACGATCCAGCGATCGCCTGAATGCCAAATCAAAATACCGCCTACGTGCGGCTGGATGGGTCTGCGGGAAACGGACGATGGACAAGTCATGAACCGTAGCAACCATCGGCCCGCGATAGGCAGGAAGAAAATAGTTGGGCGAGTGGTATATCGCGCCATTTCCCTGGCGCAACAGCCGACTGCGCCAAACCTCTGATATCTGGTCATATACTTCCACCGCCCAATGCTTGGTTGCCATATAACGGCGTACAGGCACTAACCATGTTGGGGACACAGGAATAGCCCCTCCCACAGGCGGCCTACCGGCACCCAAGGCGCCCGGCGTATTCCCCCAGCCCCACATGCCCAGGTAGCGCAACTCTTCCACATCATCCCGCAACGGCAACCGTGTGGCCAGCTCATAGGCATAGCGGCCAATGCCGGTCAGTGGCGGAAAGATGGCATCGGTCGCCAGAACCAGCCGCAAGCCCATGCTCTTTTCCTCCTCAGACCGCCGCAGCAGCCAGCATGCTTGCCAGCGTGGCATCCAGCGATACCGCTGTGGGCCACGTATCGCCTGCTGCGCGCCACACCGCCTGTAAGCGGGCGGGGTCACCGCACAGGCGCTGGATCTCATTAGCGCGCACAAATGCCGGATTAACGCGCACCTCGATGTCGTGCCCGGCCAGGCGGCGCAGCCGCACAATCACGTCGTCCAGCGTGTAGGTCATGCTGGTGCAAATGTTGTAGAGCCCCAGCGGCTCGCCGTGGGCCAGCAGGTGCAGGTACGAGCGGCATACAAAATCGATATCGTTGTACTCCCGCTCTACATGTAGGTTGCCCAGCTCAACCACCGGGGCGCGGCGCGCAACGTGACCTACCAGCTTGGGAATCAAAAACTGTGGCGCCTGGCCCGGCCCGGTGTAATTGAAGGGCCGGGTCAGCACCAGCGGCAACCGGTCGGCGTAAGTGCGGGCCAGGTGCTCCATGGCCAGTTTGCTAGCCGCGTAGTGGTTGACCGGCGCCGGTGCCTGCGATTCGGCAATCGGCGATTGCGGGCAGTTGCCATACACATTGGCGCTGCTGGCCACCAGCACACACGATGGGCGCACGGCCTGCCCCGCCAACGCTGCCAACAAATTCAGCGTGCCCAGTACGTTGACGCCATAAAACGCCAGCTCGTCTCCATGGCCCACAAAGCTGAGCGCCGCCAAATGCACTACGGCCCAAGGCTGCGCCTGGGACAGCCCTGCCACCGCCGAGGCCACCGCGTCTGTTACCGCCTGGGGCTGCGTCAGATCAGCCTGCAGTGCTGTAACGGCGTGGCCCGCCTGCTGCGCCAGCTCAGCAAAACGCAGCCCGGTAAAGCCGTTTGCGCCGGTCAGCAGAATATTCAAAACGATGCTCCGTTTTGATTGCGGCGCAAATCTGCCTCCACCATCATCTGGCACAGCTGCTCTAGCGTAGTGGTGGGCGCCCAGCCCAGCTTGGCCTTGGCCTTGGCTGGGTTACCAATCAGCAGCTCTACCTCTGCTGGGCGATAAAACTTGGGGTTGATGCGCATCACCGTTTTGCCAGTGGCGGTGTCTACGGCCGTTTCTTGCTCTGCCACGCCACGGAAGTCCACCGCAATGTCAGCACCCTTGAAGGCCATGCGCACAAAGTCGCGCACGGTTTCGGTGCGGTTGGTGGCCAGCACAAAGGTGTCGGACGCATCGGCCTGCAGCATGCGCCACATGCCCTCTACATATTCTTTGGCAAAGCCCCAGTCGCGCTTGGCATCGAGATTGCCCAGCTCCAGCACATTAAGCTGGCCTAGCTTTATTTTCGCCACACCGTCGGTGATTTTGCGCGTGACGAATTCGCGACCGCGCAGCGGGCTTTCGTGGTTGAACAAAATACCGCTGCTGCCAAAAATGCCGTAGCTCTCGCGGTAATTTACCGTCATCCAATGCGCATACAGCTTGGCCACGCCATAAGGGCTGCGCGGGTAAAAAGGCGTTTCTTCTACCTGCGGAATCGCCTGCACCTTGCCAAACATTTCTGACGTGCTGGCTTGGTAGAAGCGGATTTTTGGGTTGACCAGGCGAATGGCCTCGAGCAAATGCAGTGCGCCGATGCCGGTGATCTGCGCCGTGGTGCTGGGCTGGTCAAAGCTGACGCCCACAAAGCTTTGCGCGGCCAAGTTGTAGATTTCGTCGGGCTGAACTTTCTGCACCAGAGAAATACTGGAACCCAAATCGGTCAGATCATATTCAACCAAATTCAGATTGGGGTGATTTTTAATGCCCAGCTCTTCTATTCGCCAAAAATTCACAGAGCTGGTACGACGGAATGTTCCGTACACCGCATACCCTTTTTCCAGCAGAAGCTGTGCAAGATACGCGCCATCTTGACCGGTAATACCAGTGATGACTGCTTTTTTTCATGAAAATCCTATACGGGTTAGAAACTCTGACCAATCCTGACGCGGATGTGCACTACAGCAATCCGGAAAACAAAGTGGTAACTTATTGATTGATATGACGCGAAGCTGAGAACTCAGAAGTCAAATATCAAACTCAGAAACACCAATCATAGCAAAATCCATTTATAAGCACGCAATACATTCGGCACAACAAAACATGACACAATCAAAAGCAGACTTTATGAATCAAACCCCTCAGAGAGTTTGCAAATATTTCCCCAAAGTTTTACACACCAACATTCATAAAAACATCTCAGACAGCCATGAAATAATAATTCCTCCCAGAATTAAACTCATTTTCAAAAGATTCCAAGGAAAATTTTACGCCACCCCTATTATCAAGCCAATCAGACATCAAGTAGATATCCATTCCCAGCTGATTATTTAAAATATTAAAATGTCCGCCGGAGTTGTTCCATAGCAATTTGCCGCACCCAATCCATGCTCAAATATAACAATTGGCCTATCCCTTTTTAATATTTCTTTCGATCCTTGGAGAACTTGCAGCTCCGCACCTTCGACATCTATTTTTATCAAACCCACTCGAATTGAACTCGGAATCAATGAATCCATCCGTGCCATTGGAACCAATATTTCTTCAACAACTTCATTTGGCCTATCAAACTCCCTCTCAATAATTCCACTATATCCAGGATTGGAGATAACGTGTTTGAAAGTTGTTTCCCCATTCGAATCACTTAACGCACAGTTGAAAATTTGTACATTCGATTTTTTTGAATATTTTTTCTTCAAACTTTCGTAGAGTGACGGAATCGGCTCAAAAGCGAAATGCGTCCCAGCGGGAGAAATCTCCAAAATTTGATCAACAAAAATACCTACATGACATCCTACATCCACACAACATGAGTCTATACCGAGTGAGCGCCTCATTACCTCAAATGCCTCTTCATCATAATTTGATGCCATAACTGCGCTCCTTTTCTAGATATTAAAAATAATTTTTACAGTGTTACGCCAACTATTTGACAAGGCGTACTCTTCTGCTGCGTTGACCATGTCAGTATATTGCGCTGGAGAATCTAAAACACTTAACACTGCTCTAGACCACGCAACAAAATCCCCATCCACACACATAGTCACATGCCTCACATCTTCAAATATTTTTGCCGGCGAAACTAACACTGGCAAAGCGACCGAAAAACAATCATTAACAGCAGCACTCCCTCCTTCTTCGCTATTTTCATAAGCCAGAAGGGCCAGGTCTGCAGTCGAAATTTTCTCGAAGACCGTCTCTCTTTCCAAAAAATCAATGTCGAAATCAACAAATTCACCCAAACCAAGTTCAGAAATTAAACTCCTGCATGCATGAATTTCCTCCACAGAATCTTCGGATGGATATTCCGCACACTGAATCAATAAACGCGCTCGGGGATAAATTTTTTGAATCTCAGGAAGTGCATTAATTAATATTCTAACTCCCTTATGCCTTCTGATAAATCCTGTTGTAACCAAAATAGGGGGGGCGGCAATCCAATCCCTATTAACAATAGATCGCTTTGTGGGCGGGAACTTTACATCCAATCCAATCGGGCTACGCAATATTTCAAGATTTAGTTGGGCCGCCTTCATTTGCTCCGTCTTTCCATGAACAGCGACAACAACTCCTCGGCTAACAAAGTTCTTTAATTGAGGCACTTGATCGACCTGGAATTTGTGAATATCAATCACCACAGAAAATCCATGACTCAAGCAGCCATCCACAAAATTTGACAATACTTCTATAGAATAAAATGCCGGATGATATTGAATTAATATTTTATCAGGATTTATTCTTTGAATTAATTCATGCAGATCGACAAAAAAATGACTATCAACATATTTTTCATCATCATAAAACCATCCTGCATAGGATGGATCCCGGCCTATCTTTTCTGGCAGTCCATTTTTTTTTGACTTGCATGAAATTACAAAATTACTTCCACCTTGTTCTTGTATTTCATGAATTAAACTTTTGGTGTATTCGCCGATACCGCATTTTTGACCCGCTGTGGTCACATGAACCACAGCTCCGATACTAGGTAGTGCCGATTGCTCAACAACCATTGAGCTAATCTTAATCACATTTCCAATGTTACGCAGTTGAATGCCGATTTGTTTTGAATCACTCAAATCATGAACAAGAAAATTATTCGTAAATCCCCCCACGAGGCGATAAACTTCTGATTTTATGATCAAATTCGTAACGACTGTTCCGCAGCCATCAAATCCACCTCGCAATTTTAGCGAGCCCCCACTTTCTGTAGCAACTACGCCTTCAACCGCAATGGGATGAGTTGCAAGAGCAGCTCTTGCGTTCAATAGCCAATCCTCTCTCGGAAAATGATCACTACCGAGAAACGCGATGTATTGACCGCTGGCAAGTGCAGCACCCACATTCAAGGCATTTGATGAGGCATTGCTAGATTTTTGACATAAAAATATCGGAAATGGGAAGTTTTTAGCGACACTCTCAACCTCCTCACCGACCAAAATTACTTCAAAGTCACGCTCTATTTGATTGGCTATTCGCCTCAATATCTCATTCAGCTTCTCAATGGAGCATTTAGCATCTATAACCACAGAAAATAGTGGTGGTGGACTGTTTGCATAGCGATGTCGTGCTTTAAATAACATGCCCGTATCAGGACTAATTTGCTCCCATGCGTACGATCGCTCTATACATGCTCGAGCCTCTTCGCCCATGCGCGTCCTATTTATCGGATCAAACAGTCCTCGCAGCGCGCTTACAAATTCCTTTACAACAGGCGCAATCACCACCATCGCCTTGCGGCCACCAGTTTCGATTCCACGCGCTCCGACATCTGTTGTCACCACAGGCAAACCCATTGCCATGAAGTCGAACATCTTGATATTAGTACCTGATCCCGAGAACATCGGATTGACCGCGATGTCGGCTGCCGTCAGCCAGAGTTTCCTCTGGTCGTCGCTCAAATGCCCTGTAACAAGCACATTGGGTTGGCCGGAACTAACTTGCGCTCCGACACCACCACCAATTACGAAGAAAACATCGCCCATCGCGGGTGCCAGTTCATCCGCAATGAAGTTTGCTGCCTCCACATTCGGTCCGTATGCGCTGCCAATGAAAAAGACAATCAGCGATATTCGGTCTAATCCGAATTGCCTTTTTGCAGCCAATCGCTCGTCCGCCGAAGGGATTTTATGTTCGAAGGCCATGACGCCATTCGGAATCACACGCATTTTATCGGCAGAAATGCGATAGATTCGGTTGAAAAGCTGCAGATCGTCTTGCGAGCAAGTCAGGATCAGATCAGCCCTTTGGCACAGCTTCAACTCATCATCCACCAGGTCTTGTAGTAATTTTGCTTCGTCTAAATTGGCTTCATCCAACAACTGTGCCCGTAAAAAGCCTTCAACATTTTGTGAGTCATATACAATGGTCTGATTTGGTGATATATCATCCTTGACCAAGGGATATACCCAGGGATGCGAAAACACAACTATATCGGCTTCCCGCATACTCGCTCTAGCAGCATCAATATATTCTGGCGAGAGGCTACCTTGGCGACCAAAGGCAATATCAATGACTGATTTCCCTCCGATTTTATATGACAACTCCCGAGCTGCCGTATGATGTACTGCACTTAAGGGAATATCTATTTCTTCAAGCGTTTCAGTCAAATGATGGTGACGATAAGATTCGCCCGGCCAGTCATAGGAACCTATATAGGTGCATCGTATATTTGCCCCTAATGCGTGATATAGCCCCAACAATCGAAGCCTGCCACCACCTACAGGCGGATCAATCGGCTGCATGTCCAACACAGTGACACGCGTTTCCTGTTGTACCACTGGCTTATATTCGTTTGCATACGCAGCTTCTAGGAGCTTTTTTGCAACGCTCGTCCATGACATATTTGCAATAAATTCTGCCCCCTTTTTTCCCATGCGGGCCGCTTCGTCGCGGTGCGTGTGCACCCATTCCAATGCGGCTTGAATGGATTGAGCAGAAGGAGCGCAAATTAATCCATTTTCACGATGCCGAACCAAGCGCGACGGTTCTCCTGAGTCTGCACAGGTGATAACGGGTTTCTCGCTCGCAAATGCTTCTAGCGTGATGTAACCATAGTCCTCCCTCAATGGTACAAAGGGTACAGCTAGCGCTTTGGCATACCAATCAATTAACGCTCTATCATCCACACGCCCAAGAAAAACAATGCGAGGGTCGCTCCCTGCTTTAACGCGCAGCGCCTTTTCCGCTTCGCCCGTTCCTGCAATGACAAGTTTTAGCGCTAGGTTTGACTGTAATACAGCATCAATGACGAGATCCACCCGTTTCCATGGATGCAAACGACCAGGCAGAAAAAAATAATCTCCCTGTGAATTATTTCGGAACCCGTGCATACCCAGAGGCGGATGAATAACCTGCGCGCTTAGTCCGCGCCATCGAGAGAGTCTGTTAGCGACTTCATGACCTATCGCGAACAGAGCTTTTGCAACACTTAGCGTCTCAAAATCCATTTTCTGCAGTATGGACCGCTGCCTGAGGTGAATCTCGCTAGGATGCGGAAATGCTTGACTGAACATGTCGTCAAACACGCGCACTGTATGGACCAAGTACACCACATGGCGGGGGTGCCTCACAGCAAACGTGGGCGCCTTAGTAGAGACGACTATGTCGAATTTGGAAAGATCGAGTGCTCTCACTCTCTGATAATTATCAGTAATCGCTTCAAATGTCGGCTCGTCAGCAATAATTGAAATTAGCTCAACGGTACAGCCTATAGCGTCCAAACCAGATACCAATCCACTATAAAACCGCTCCGCACCACCGACAACACCTGTAGATGGGCCAGCCGTTAGTATTGCCACTTTCAATTTTTTACTGGCCATAACAGTTTTATCACTCACGCCTCACCTCGAAATTTTTCCAGCTCTAACCGAATGGCCTTCAGTGCAGTTTCTGCATCTATCTGTTTAAATTCAGATGAATCAGCAGACTCCAAATAGAAAAATTTGGATGCTTCTATTTTTTTCTCACCTCTACTCGTAGATTTCTTTTTTACATTTTTCGAATAACCAGTAGCCGTATACACAGAAGCCCCTGTGACCATGCCACCACGGCGGGCCACACCTACCAGTTGTTGGTACAGGGCCGGATAACGCAGTAGCCACGAGTTAATGCGCTGGCTCAGTTGGGGCCTGCGCAAGACTGCGGCCATCAGGCGTGACAGTGGGCGCTCCGCAATGCAGATTGCACGATGAACGACAACATTGACACCGGCCCGCAAGGTGCGGAGGGGATACATCGCCAGGCCAGCAGCAATTCGCAGTGGCGTCGTGATACGCCACGATGCGCTCTGCCGAAGGGTGCTGCGTACAGACTCCCGCGTACTGGCCTGTTGCCACCAGTGGTGCGAGTTGCTGCCAAGTTCAGGAAGGCGCTTTTGCTGCTCCTGCACCAAGGCCTGCAGTTGTGCAAAATCGGCCTGTATTCGTGCAAACTGTGCACTCACTTCAACAAGGCGATCCTGTAGAGTAGCGATGCGACCCAATTCATCGGTCATGCCGCTAACCTGGGCATCTGCGCTGGAGAGACGTTGATCTAATGCCGCCATGCGGCGGTCCAACGTGCCGTCGTAGCGGTCAGCGAGTTCATGCAGTTCTACGCCGTAGTGGGCATCAAAGACGGCGTCGAACCGTGCCATAACTTCCGGTGCGGCCGCCTTCTGCGCCACTATCGCATAGTCGGGACTGACGCCGCCTAACACGTCCATCAATCGGACATTGGAACGTTTGCGAAGTTCAACCGACTCCTGCAGCCTAACCGTGCAGACACGAGCGAATCCGTGATGCTCGGGCAAAAACGATAGGAGCAGTGGCGGAATGGGCCGCTGGTGCGTTGGGTCAAGGTAAAAGTTGCTAGCGCCCACCACCAGGTTTTCCGGATTGGGGGTTTCGAGGATAAGCAGGCCACCGGGCTTGAGCACTCGAAGCGCATGCTGCACCAGGGTGTTGAGGTCGTCAAACACAAGGTGCTCAGCAATATGAAACCCCGAAACAATGCACTGCGATGCATCGCGCATAGATTGCAGGTGGGTAATCGCATCACCTTGGATCACAGACAACCCGCGTTCGCTGCATGAAGCCAGCATTCCCGCGTCGAGATCAATACCTTGAGGCTGAAAACTCTTGTCCTGCAACAGCTCAAGCCACTCGCCCCTGCCACAACCCAAGTCCAGCACGGGTGCTGGTTGATAAAGCTCGCCCAGCGGTTCTATAAAAGGCAAATACGCAGCAAGACGATTAAGTATCAATTCTCGTGACCCACGATGGCGATTTTCAAACGCGCTATAAAAATCAGTCGACTTCATGTCAAAACCACTATCTTGATTCGATTCACATGAGTTCTTCTAGTATTTTTATGTCAAGAATCAAGCCTTCGTTTGGCAACTGAATTTCAGACAAAAATTTCCAAGCACTGTCAAATATCGCAATTCGTGCAGTGGTGAAGTCGCGAGCGCTACGCTCAGCTAGCTCCGATATCCCGACACAACGAAGACCATGCCCGAAAGCTATACCGCGCGGAAATCCTCCGGTTTCGACTCTGAAACCATCAGTTCCCACAATGGCCCCCTCTCCCGAAGAACATGTGTAGAGATGCCCATTTTCCCGCCATAAATTATGGGCTTGCTGCCCAAGACATAAGCGCGACTCCAGTTTTTTTGATTCAAAATTGAACTTAAGCATTTCGCTTGCCCCCTTGTTATGAGCAACAAGCCACACCCAATCATCCTCGAAAAAAATGGTATTAAAATGATTTTTATCAAATGGTTTAGAATCGGAAACACCAACTGGATACCATTTTTCCCAACGACTACCGTCCCATATAGCAATCATATTTTCATATGAGCATGTAATCCACAAACAATTATTTGACCACGAAATATCATGGATATCTCGCAAAGGAAATTGGCTGGATTGTATTTTGGAAGAAAATACGAGATTTCTATCAAAACACAGAATATCACCACGCTCATGTTCCGGTAAATTTTCTGACGAAACCATGCGATTGCGCGCACCAACCATGATTCCAGCCTCATTGCTTGTAATTCCGTAGTACAAGCCTTCCCCCCTTCTCAAAGGATAAATAGCACCTGTACTTAAATCTACACAGAGAATGGAATTCGAGGTAGTAACCAATAATTTCATAAAACCTCAGAAGTTTTAAAACAATCGAGCACGATTAATTTTCAAAACAGGATGCACATATGCATTGCCCCCCCAAATTATTCCCACAGAATCCGCAACTACTGTAAAGACACAGATGTGCATCAATCGCGCCAACTGCTCCCGAAAACTGCTCTCGCCAATTGCCCCATTCGCAACACCTACAGTCAGCGTATATTCACCCGGCGCGATGTTCATTTGAAAATCAAAATCCACGGTTATTCGATCGCCTGCATCAACTGAACCGATGATATTTTTCATGCATAATGTGTTGGTCATGAAAATCGGTTCGCCACGATTGTTATGTATTCGAAAACCTACGTGGGGATCATCAAATTCATGCAAAAATTTCAAGTCTACCTTCAAAGTAACCCGATGACCGCAAACAATGAGGTTCACAACACGTGCACCTTGGACCATATTTATTGAGCGAATGATTAACCCTGGATGTCGCCAGACAGGCTGAGCCTCCTCGTTACCAAATTGCAGCACTGGCACATCAAGGTCTGCTTCGTCAATCGCCACCGGATTAAATGTTGACTCCTGCTTTGGCTTAACAGTCGCCGTAAGATTGTCATAATGGCCTATAACAACTTTCGGCGAATCATTCAAAATTAACCGTCCCTCTGACAAGAGAATCGCACGATCACAAAGTGCGTATATCGTTCCCGGGGAGTGTGAAACAAACAAAAGTGTGGTCCCTAGTTCACGGTAGGAACGGATTCGCTCAAAACACTTTTGCTGAAAAAATATATCGCCTACAGCAAGTGCTTCATCCACGATCAAAATATCCGGACGAGCAGCAGTGGCTACAGCAAAGGCCAATCTTACCTGCATACCACTTGAATAAGTTCGAACCGGTTGATCGATATAATCCCCAATATTCGCAAAACGCACTATCTCAGGCATTAACTCAGTGACTTGATTTATCGCAAGCCCTTGCAATTGACCAGCCATTAGGGCATTCTGCCGCCCTGTGAAGTCGGGATGAAAACCGATCCCTAGTTCCAGCAGTGCGGCCACGCGGCCCTCAATGTGCACGCTGCCGCTGGTGGGCTGCGTGGTGCCGGTGATGATTTTTAGCAATGTGCTTTTGCCCGCCCCATTTACCCCTACGATGCCGACGGCCTCGCCGGGGTTGACGGTGAAGTTGATGTCGCGGAGCACCCAAGTTTTGTCGTGGCTGGGCTTGCCAGTCAACCATTCACGCACACGTGCCCATTTGCCGGGGTAGCGCTTGTAGGCCTTACTGACATTAGAAACAACAAGCTTGCCCATCAGAGTTCATCCACCAGTTCGCCCACGCGCGATAAAAAGAAACGCGCGCCCAGGAGCAGAAAAAACACGGTTAGCACAGACAGTGGCAGCAGGCTGGCAAAGTCGGGCAGGCGGTGGTTCAGAAAGACAGTCTGGTAAGCCACCATCAGGGGTTGCAGCGGGTTGTATTGCAGTACGTTGCGCGCGGCTTCCGGCAGGGAGTCAAACACATACACGATGGGCGTCAGCCAGAACCAGAACTGCACAACGATGCCGGTGAGTTGACCCACATCGCGAAAAAAAACGTTTAATGTGCCGAGAAAAATACCTAGTCCCAGAGTGAAAAGCACTTGTAGCACTAGCAGCGGCACCACCGCTAATAGCGCCCAACCAGGCCAGTGGCCAATGAGGGCAATAAAGGCCAAGTACAGGCCAAAGACAATGGCAAAGTTAATCAACGCCGAAGTCGCCACGATGGCAGGCAGACAGATGCGCGGAAAGTTGGATTTCTTGATTAGGTTGCCATGCTCCAGGAACACGCCATTCAGGCGCCCAAGCATTTCGGCAAACAGGCCCCAAGTGATGACCCCAGCGCACAGGTAGATGCTGAAAGCAAATGGCGTTTGCTCGTGCCCAGCAAGTTGGGGGCGCATTAACTGGCCGAACACCACGGTGTAGATGACGATCATGGTCAGCGGATTGGCAACTGACCAGAAAGCGCCCAATAGGGATTCACGGTATTTGCCGTGGAACTCGCGCATGACGCTGCTCCAGACAAAGCCTCGGTAGCCCCACAGGGCTTTGAGCATGGGTAAGCCGGGCACGGGGTCAGCCCTCCCCTTTGGCGCAGGGGCTCTGTGCGGGCACCACGCGGCCATAGGTATCTTCAAACCGCACGATGTCGTCTTCGTCCAGATAGCTGCCAGATTGCACTTCAATAATCTCAAGGGGCACTTTGCCGGGGTTTGCCAGCCGGTGCACATGGCCCAGTGGGATAAAGGTGGATTCGTTTTCGCCCAGCAGAAAGACTTTGTCGCCATTGGTGACCTGGGCGGTGCCCTTGACCACAATCCAGTGTTCAGCCCGGTGGTGGTGCATTTGCAAACTCAGGCTGGCACCGGGGTTGACCACAATGCGCTTGACCTGGAAGCGCTCACCACTGTCGATGCTGTCGTACCAGCCCCAGGGGCGGTGGATCTTGCGATGCGTTTGTGTCAGGGCGTGGCCCGCTTCACGCAGCTTACCCACGATCTGCTTGACGTCCTGGGTTTGGCGTTTGTCTGCCACCAGGATGGCGTCGGCGGTTTCCACCACCACGATGTTGTCGAGCCCCACGCCGGCCACCAGGCGGCTACTCGAAAGCAGCAGCGAGTTGGAGCAGCCGTGTTGAATGGTGTCGCCCACGTGCGCGTTGCCGTGCGCGTCTTGCTCCCGCACCTGCCACAGGGCATCCCACGCGCCCAAGTCAGACCAGCCAGCCTGCAGCGGCACCACGCAGGCTGGGATGCCCAGGTCGGGGCGGGTGGGCAGCCGCTCCATGACGGCGTAGTCAATGGAGTCTGCGGGGCATGCGCTGAAGGTTTCGGTGGATGGGCGGATGAAGTCCGCATCTTTTTGAGCACCTGCCATAGCGGCCGCGCACGCTGCAAAGATGTCGGGCCGACAACTTTGAAGGGCCTTGAGCCACACGCTGGTGCGCACCATGAACAGGCCGCTGTTCCACAGGTAGTTGCCAGCGTCCAGGTAGCTTTGGGCGCGCTCTAGGTCGGGCTTTTCGGCAAAGCTGGCGATATGGTGTGCACCGCCCCCCTTCATTGATTCGCCGCACTGGATGTAGCCGTACCCAGTCTCAGGCCTGTCGGCCACGATGCCAAAGGTCACCATGGCGCCGCCGCTGGCAATGGCAAACGCTTGCTCGATGGCGTTGTGAAACGCGGGCAGGTTGGCTATCACATGGTCAGCGGGCATGGCCAGCAGCACCGGGTCCCCGCCTTCGGCCTGCGCTTGCAAGGCGGCCAGGGTCAGCGCGGGTGCTGTATTGCGGCCCGCAGGCTCCAGCACGATGCGCGCGCCGTGTATGCAAGCCTCCATCAGCTGGCTAGCCGCCAGAAAGCGGTGCTCTGCGTTGCAGACCAGCACCGGCGCCTTCGCCACGGGGATTTGGTTCAGCCCTTGCAGGCGCAGGGCCGTGTCTTGGAGCATGGTGCGCGCACCGGCCAAGGCCAAAAACTGTTTGGGATAGGTTTCACGAGACAGTGGCCACAGGCGCGTGCCGGAGCCACCGCACAGAACCACGGGCAACAACAAATTCAGAGATTCAGTCATAAGGCTAGAGCGGGTCTTGATCTTGAGGGGCCTCGGTTGGCTTTTGAAGAAGGTCGGCCTCCAACAGTGCCAACCGCTGGTTCAACCGGCGCACATCGCGCTCAATGCGGGTATTGACCATGTCGCTGTGCAGGGCCTTGATCAGCAAGACCATGCACACCAGCAACAGCAGCAGCGTGGGGGGGTAGCTCACGCCCAGCAGCAGAGCCAGCCAGTCGATCAGCCCGGGCGATGCCCCCAGCACAGCCGCAGCCCCTGCCACCACCACCCAAAACAGGCCGTGCATGACGTACAGATGATCTCTGCGGATCAGATACAGAATCAGCGCAGCAAGGCCAATGCCCATTAGCGCGGTTGTGAATTGCAAAGACACCATCAGATTCCTGGACGGGTAAGGCTCTGCGCACCCACATCACAGATATATGTATACATATATGTATGCGAGCTGAGAGCAAGAAGAGATGGTTGGGCCATTGCAACCCCGGGAGTTGCGCACGCGCGCTTGACGCAAAACCCACCAACACACGTCCTAAAGATTGTAGGTGCTTGGTCGTTACACACTGCTGCGAAGCCCCCCATTCAGCGGTTCGAACCGTAAGCAAATATCTCAGACGTGCATCCGGGCTCTTGAAATGGGCCGGAATGCCCGTATCATTAGCACTCACCGCAGACGAGTGCTAACACCGCCTCGGCTGCCGGAAGTTTGGTAGCGCCTGGGGCTCCAGGCGCTGAGTACGTCAGCTTTTTACTGAAAACAGGAGCATTGCAATGAACCTTCGCCCTCTGCACGATCGCGTGATCGTCAAGCGTATCGAAAGCGAAACCACGACGGCCTCCGGCATCGTGATCCCTGACAACGCCGCTGAAAAGCCCGATCAAGGTGAAGTGCTGGCCGTCGGCCCCGGCAAGAAGAACGACAAGGGCGACGTGATCGCCCTGAATGTGAAGGTCGGTGACCGCGTTCTGTTCGGCAAGTACTCGGGCCAGACCGTCAAGGTCAACGGCGATGAGCTGCTGGTCATGAAGGAAGACGATCTGTTCGCAGTTGTGGAGAAATAAAGCTACTGCGCAGGCGCCAGGCGCCAGGCGTCGTTGCGCGGTGCTCGCAATCCTCACGTACAGGAAGTACGTTCCGGTTGCTGCGCTCCGTGCGCCTAGCCTGACACCTGCTCGCTACGCTTTCTTTCCCCACAACCCGTTATCCGTTTAACGATTTTCAGAATTTAGGAGCCAAACATGGCAGCAAAAGACGTAGTTTTCGGCGGCGAAGCCCGCGCACGCATGGTTGAAGGCGTGAACATCCTGGCCAACGCGGTCAAGGTGACTCTGGGCCCTAAGGGTCGCAATGTGGTGCTGGAGCGCTCGTTCGGCGCCCCTACCGTGACCAAGGACGGTGTGTCCGTGGCCAAGGAAATCGAACTCAAGGACAAGCTGCAGAACATGGGCGCCCAGCTCGTGAAGGAAGTGGCCTCCAAGACCAGCGACAACGCTGGTGACGGCACCACCACCGCCACCGTGCTGGCCCAGGCCATCGTGCGCGAAGGCTTCAAGTACGTGGCCGCTGGCATCAACCCGATGGACCTGAAGCGCGGTATCGACAAGGCTGTGACGGCCCTGGTTGCCGAGCTGAAGAAGGCTTCCAAGCCCACCACCACCTCCAAGGAAATCGCCCAAGTGGGTTCGATCTCCGCCAACTCCGACGAAACCATCGGCAAGCTGATCGCTGACGCCATGGACAAGGTTGGCAAGGAAGGCGTGATCACCGTGGAAGACGGCAAGTCGCTGGACAGCGAACTGGACGTCGTGGAAGGCATGCAGTTTGACCGCGGCTACCTGTCGCCCTACTTCATCAACAACCCAGAAAAGCAATCCGCGATTCTGGACAACCCCTTCGTGCTGCTGTTCGACAAGAAGATCAGCAACATCCGCGACCTGCTGCCTACGCTGGAGCAAGTCGCCAAGGCTGGCCGTCCCCTGCTGATCATTGCCGAAGAAGTCGAAGGCGAAGCCCTGGCTACGCTGGTGGTCAACACGATTCGCGGCATCCTGAAGGTTGTGGCTGTGAAGGCTCCAGGCTTTGGCGACCGTCGCAAGGCCATGCTGGAAGACATCGCCATCCTGACGGGCGGCAAGGTCATCGCTGAAGAAGTGGGCCTGACGCTCGAAAAGGTGACCCTGGCCGACCTGGGCCAAGCCAAGCGCATCGAAGTGGGCAAGGAAAACACCATCATCATCGACGGCGCCGGTGCTGCTGCTGACATCGAAGCCCGCGTCAAGCAAGTGCGCGTGCAGATCGAAGAAGCCACGTCCGACTACGACCGCGAAAAGCTGCAAGAGCGCGTGGCCAAGCTGGCTGGCGGTGTGGCCGTGATCAAGGTCGGCGCTGCCACCGAAGTCGAAATGAAGGAAAAGAAGGCCCGCGTGGAAGACGCACTGCACGCTACCCGTGCCGCTGTGGAAGAAGGCGTTGTGGCCGGTGGTGGCGTGGCCCTGCTGCGTGCCAAGCAAGCTGTGGGCGACTCGGTCAAGGGCGACAACGCTGACCAGGAAGCCGGCATCAAGCTGGTGCTCAAGGCCATCGAAGCGCCTCTGCGCGAAATCGTGAACAACGCTGGTGGCGAAGCCTCGGTGGTGGTGAACGCTGTGTTGGCCGGCAAGGGCAACTACGGCTTCAATGCCTCGAACGACACCTACGGCGATATGCTCGAACTGGGCATTCTGGACCCCACGAAGGTCACCCGTACGGCCCTGCAAAACGCTGCCTCCGTGGCATCGCTGCTGCTGACGACCGAAGCCATGGTTGCTGAAGCACCCAAGGACGAGGCCGGTGCTGGCGGCGGCATGCCCGACATGGGTGGCATGGGCGGCATGGGCGGCATGGGCATGTAATGGCCGGCCGCTCCGGGTGGAACCCAGGTTCTGCCCGGTAGCCCCAAAAGAAACCCCGCAGGTTGCAAAACCTGCGGGGTTTTTTCCTTGCCGGGCCGACATCCACGGGTGAATGCCGCCGGTGCAGCAGATCGCCCCGATGGGTCGGTCAGAACCTGTAGGTCGCGCTCAGCACCACATTGCGCCGTGCCGCCCACCAGCAGTCACCACGCGCCAGACAGGTGCTCATGTACTTCTTGTCGGCCAGGTTGCTGATATTGAGCGCGTAGCGCCAGTCCTGGCTGTCGTAGGCCAGCAGCGCATCCACCACACCGGCCGCCGGAACCTTCGGCCCCGTGCCGTCGCGGAACGACGACAGCCAGCGGTACCCCGCACCGGCCGAGAAGCCGCGCACGCCGCCAATGGAGAACCGGTACACGCCCCACACGGCCGCCTGGTGGCGCGGCAGGTTTTCCAGCAGCGGATCGACGTCCGTGTAGTTGTAGTGGGCGGTCAGGTCAAACGCCGTCGCCACGCGCGCCTTGTATTCCAGCTCCAGGCCCTTGTTGCGGGTCTGGCCCACCTGCAGCGAGTTGTCGGGGTTGGTCGGGTCGGCCACCTTCTGGTTCTTTTCCTTGAGGTCGTACACCGCCGCCGTGAACTGGGTGGTGCCGCCTGAGGGGGCATATTTCACGCCCACCTCGATCTGTTCGCCCTCCAGCGGCTTGAAGCGCTGGCCCGAGGCATTGGTGCCGCTCACGGGGCTGAAGGATTCGGCATAACTGATGTAGGGCGTCCAGCCGCCCCCCAACTGGTACATCACACCCAGGCGTTTGGTGGTGTCGCTGGTGCGGTCATCGGACTGGCCCGCCAGGCTGTTCACGGCGCGGTCATGGCGCAGGCCGGCGATGAAGATCCAGTTGCCCCACTTCATCTGGTCCTGCACATACAGGCCGCTTTGGCGCTGCACGTTCTCAGGCCGTGCGATGAGCGTCGGGTTCAGAACGTTGCCGTACACCGGGGCGTAGGCATCGATGGGCGTGTTGTACGCATCGTCGGCCTCGTTCTTGTTCTCGGTCTGCCGGTTCCAGTCCACACCCAGCAGCAGTTGGTGGCTGAGGGCGCCGGTGGTGAGGTTGCCCTGAAGGTGCGTATCCACCGCCGCCATGCGCGTGCGTGTGATGTTCTTGCCGTAGACGCGGCCCGTCAGGCGCTGGTTCACGGGGTCCCAGCCGAACCCGCCGGGGACTTTGAAGAAATCGGCGTAGTGGTAGCCACCCCGGTTCTCATTGCGTGCCAGGCGCAGGTTCTGGCGCACCGCCCATGCGTCGCTGAAGCGGTGCTCGAACAGGTAGCCGATGGATTCGCGGTCGCTGTCGTAATAGTCGCCAGGCTCGCCGATGAAGCGGTTGATGGGCAGCTGGCCATTGGGGTTGGGCAACAGCGTGCCCGACCAGGGCAGGAACTGCGCCGTGGTGCCCGTGCGGTCCTGCTGCCAGTGGGCCTGCAGCACCAGCGAGGTGGCGGCATTGGGGCGCCAGGCCAGCGATGGCGCGATCAGTCGGCGGTCGTTCTGCACATGGTCCGTCTGCGTGTCCGCATCGCGCGCCACGGCCACAAGACGGTACGACCATTCGCCGTCCTTCGTGAGCGGGCCGGTAAGGTCGGCCTGCAGCTGCTTGCGGTTCCAGCTGCCCAGCTGCACGCCCACTTCGCGCTGCGCTTCCTGCAACGGGCGCTTGCTGACCATGTTGACCACGCCCGCCACCGTGCCCGCGCCAAACAGCATGCCCGACGGGCCGCGCAGCACTTCAATGCGCTCGAGCGTGTAGGGTTCGGCGGGGGTGGTGCTGGTGTACCAGTTGTAGTTCTGGCGCAAACCATCCAGGTACGTGTCGGGGGAGCTGCCGCGCACCCGCACACTGTCGGCGCGGCTGTCCAGGCCATAGGCGTCGCTGCGCACCCCGGCGGCATACAGCAGCGCCTCTTGGAAGGTCGTCGCACCCTGGTCCACGATCTGGTCGCGCGTGACCACGGTGACGGACTGGGGGGTTTCGGCCAGGGGCGTGTCGGTCTTGGTGGCCGTGGCCGCGTTGCGGGCACGGTAGCCGACCACCGGCGCGGTGGCCGATTCTTTCTCGGCGCTCGCGTCCACACGCACCTCGGACAAGGTGGCCCCCACGTCCTGGGCCTGGGCCGCGACCCAGGCGGGGACGCCTCCAAAAGCCAACGCAATACCCATGCAGACTGCGGTCCGCTGATTTTGGAGTTTCATGATTTTCAAGAATAGAAATAAGAATGATTACCATTCTAAAAATCAAACCACGCAGGTGCGCGCTTCAGACACAAGATGTCGTACAACAGCAACAAGTTGTGCTCGGATCGCAGTGGGATTGTTTCTATTTTTAGAGCTATTTGCGCTTATCAATAAAGCGCCAGAGCCACTTTTGACCAATATGCGCGCTGCACAAGGTTGCGGCACCTCTCTGACACCCCGGAGCCACCGCCACACCCCCACAAAAAAGCCCGCTGACCGTAAGGCCAGCGGGCTTGGCGCGGGCGGACTCAGAGAGAGCCCGCAGCGGCGTCGCAAAGATCAGCCCTCGCTGGGCTGCACCCACCAGTAGATCAGCACCAGCACGCCGATGCCGGTCAGCGTCAGCAGTTGCCACCAACCCGAGCGGCCAATGTCGTGCAGTCGCCGCGCGCCCACGGCGAATGCGGGCAGCAGCAGTGCAATGGAGACGATGCCGGAGACCACGTCACCCAGGAAGCTGGCGATCACCATGACGATGATCTGGAACAGGAAAAACCACCAGAACTCGGAGCGCACGGCGCGGCCCGAGAAACCCGCGTACTGCCCCAGGCAGCTTTTGATAGCCGAAACAAAATCCATACTGAACTCCCTCTCTTTGAAACGTGAAGCCGTTGTGGCAGGGCCAAGCCCCGCGCCATGATAGGGGCGCGCAGGGCAGCAAGTCCACACGCCCAGTGACCCCACCGACTGCACCTCACTCTGCAGGCGGACCAGGGAACAGTGGATGCTTCTATTCTTATAGCTATCAGCGCTTACAGGAAAAGCGCTAGAGCCCTATTTCGCCTCAAATCCTGGAAAACTCACACGGCCTTGCGCAGCGCATGCGTCTCGCGCGCCAGCTGGGTGATGCGCGCCCAGTCGCCCGCACGCACGGCGTCGGCGGGCGTCAGCCACGAACCGCCCACGCAGCGCACATTGGGCAGCGCCAGGTAGTTGGGCGCAGTGGCCAGGCTGATGCCACCCGTGGGGCAAAAGCTGACCTGGCCAAACGGACTGGCCCAGGCCTTGAGCAAAGGGATGCCGCCCGCGGCCTCGGCCGGGAAGAGCTTGAGGAACGAGAACCCATCGGCCAGCGCGGCCATGATTTCGCTGGACGTGGCCACACCGGGCAGAAGCGGCAAATTCAGGCCCTTGCAGGCGCCGCCCACTTCGGAGGTGTAACCCGGGCTCACCGCAAAACGTGCACCGGCCTCGCTCGCGCGGCGCGCATCGTCGGCGTTGAGCACCGTGCCCACGCCCACCACGGCCTCGGGCAAATTGCGCGCAATGGCTTCGATGGCGGGCAGGCCAGCAGCGGTGCGCAGTGTGACTTCCAGCACCTTCACGCCGCCGGCCAGCAGCGCCTCGGCCAGGGGCAGCGCGTCTTCCACGCGGTCGATCACGATGACGGGGATGACGGGGCCATGGCTGGCGATGTCAATGGGATTCATGGAAATACTCCTTGATGTTGGATGCCGCACGCGGCGTTTGACAGGGGCGCGGCCCATACCAGTGCACCCGTGGAACTGGCTTCGCCAGGCCACCGGGTGCGTCCCCCTCCCGCGCAGCGAGAGAGGGGGAAGGCGCGCAGCGACTCAGGGGGTGCATCCTGCTACAACCATGTGCAGGCTCCTTGTTCGGCACCGCCTGCGTGGCGGCGAAAGTTGGTAAACAGTTCCCGGCCAAAGCCGGTGGCGGGAGGCGCGGCGTACGGCGCCACGGGGCGAGCGGCCCAGGTGGCTTCATCGACCAGCACATCCAGCGTGCCGGCAACGGCGTCCACCCGCACGATGTCGCCGTCCAGCACCTTGGCCAGCGGGCCACCGGCCAGTGCCTCGGGCGTGACGTGGATGGCGGCGGGCACCTTGCCCGATGCGCCGCTCATGCGGCCGTCGGTGACCAGCGCCACTTTGAAGCCTTGGTTCTGCAGCACGGCCAGCGGAGGGGTGAGCTTGTGCAGCTCGGGCATGCCATTGGCCTGCGGGCCCTGAAAGCGCACCACGGCCACCATGTCCTGCTGCACCTCGCCCGCAGCAAAGGCGGCGAGCAAAGCCTCTTGCGAATCGAACACGCGCGCAGGCGCTTCGATGATGTGGCGGTCTTCGGGCACGGCCGACACCTTGATCACCGCGCGACCCAGGCGCCCTTGCAGCAGGCGCAACCCGCCAGTGGGCGAGAACGGCCGGGTCACGGGGCGCAACACGGTTTCATCGCCCGACACCGCCGGAGCGCCCTGCCCGCCTGCGGCAATGCCGCCGGTGTTCACGCTCATCACATCGGGGTGCATGAAGCCGCCGGACAGCAGCTCGCGCAGGATCCACGCGGGGCCGCCTGCGGCCTGGAACTGGTTCACGTCGGCATCGCCATTGGGGTACACGCGGGCCAGCAGCGGCACGGCGGACGACAGTTCGTCAAAGTCCGACCAGTCGATCAGGATGCCCGCGCTGCGTGCAATGGCTACCCAGTGGATCAGATGGTTGGTGGAGCCGCCCGTGGCCAGCAAGGCCACCATGGCGTTGACGATGCAGCGCTCGTCCACCACGCGCCCGATGGGCGTGAAGCGCGCACCGCGCTTGCCAATGTCGAGCACCGTGCGCACGGCCTGGCGCGTGAAGGCTTCGCGCTCTTCAGTGCCGGGCGGTGCAAAAGCCGCGCCGGGCACGTGCAGGCCCATGGCTTCCAGCAGCATCTGGTTGCTGTTGGCCGTGCCGTAGAAGGTGCAGGTGCCGGGGCTGTGGTACGCGGCGGATTCGGCCTTGAGCAATTCATCCCGCCCCACGAGGCCTTGCGCGTACTGCTCACGCACCTTGGACTTGTCCTTGTTCGACAGGCCGGTGCCCATGGGGCCTGCGGGCACAAACACGCAGGGCAGGTGCCCGTAGTGCAGCGCGCCAATCAGCAGGCCCGGCACGATCTTGTCGCACACGCCCAGCAGCAGCGCGCCATCGAACACATCGTGGGACAGCGCTACCGCAGTGGCCATGGCAATGGCATCGCGGGAGAACAGCGACAGCTCCATGCCGGGCGTGCCCTGCGTGACGCCATCGCACATGGCAGGCACGCCGCCTGCAACCTGCACCGTGGCGCCGTGCTGGGCGGCCTCATCGCGCAGCACGGTGGGGTAACTTTGGTAGGGCTGGTGGGCCGACAACATGTCGTTGTAGGCCGTGACCACGCCAATGTTGGGCGCCTTTTCGACCGTGATCTTGAACTTGTCAGCGCCGGGCAGCGCGGCATAGGCGTGGGCCAGATTGGCGCAGCCCATGCGGTCTTGTGCGGGCTTGCGGGCGATCATGGCGTCGATGCCTGCGAGGTAAGCGCCGCGGGTGTCTGCGCTGCGCTGGACAATGCGCTCGGTCACGCGCGCTACAACTGGGTGCATGGAAGTCTCCATCGGTGGGTGGCAGGACCCCGTGCATGGCGCCGGAGCCCGTTGTCTGAGGCCCTAGAATGTAACTCGATAACCACCCCACTTCAACCCATGTCCCTGCAAACCCTGCCCCTGCCGCCCTCCGAACTGGGCGAATCACCCTTCTGGCACCCCACGGAAAAATCCCTTTACTGGTGTGACATTCAGGGACAAGCAGTACACGCATGGCATCCTGAAGGCGGTCGCCACCGGCAATGGCGCATGCCCAGTGAGCCCGGCTGCTGCGCGCCTGCAGCGGGCGGGCGATTGGTAATCGGGTTACGAAACGGTTTCTACCTTCTGGATACGGCGAAGGACAGTGCCGACACCACCGCCCTCACCTGCCTGGCCCTGCTGCCACCTGATCAGCACGACACCGCTGTGCTGCGCCTGAATGATGGCCGGTGCGACACCGCAGGCCGGTTCTGGGCGGGCTCGGTCATCAGCCCTCGCACCGCGCCGGATGCCGCGCTGTGGTGCCTGCAGGCCGACGCGGCCAGTGCCACGGGCTACAGCGTGCGCCAGATGGCAGCCAACAACTTCACCGCCAACGGCCTGGCCTTCAGCCCCGACAACCGCACGCTGTACTGGTCCAACACGCCCGAGCATCGCATTGACCGGTTTGACTTTGACGTGGCCACGGGTGAGATCACGAACCGCCGCCCCTGGGTGCAGTTCGACCGCAAGGTGGAAGGCCAGCCCTACGGCGGCAGGCCCGATGGCGCGGCGGTGGATGTGGAAGGCAACTACTGGGTGGCGATGTACGAAGGCGCTTGTGTGTTGCAACTCTCGCCATCGGGTGAGGTGCTGCAGCGCATTGCAGTGCCAGTGCAGTGCCCGACCATGGTGTGTTTTGGGGGGGAGGATTTGCGGACGCTGTACGTCACGTCGGCACGGGCCGGGAGGCCGGTGGAGGAGCAGGAGGCGAAGACTCCTGCGGGATCGCTGTTCAGCGTGCGGGTGGAAGTGGCAGGACTGCCAGTGAATTTTCTCCAAGGACAATCGACGAGCGCAGCTTAAAAAGGCGCCTCGCCATGAACTACACCCTTCGAACATGTGCCGCCTTTTTTGCGGGAAGCTGCCTGGCATTCGACGCTTCGGCCCTCAGCATGAAGGCGCTCAAGACGCACGTTGTTCAATTCCATGAGAGTGGCGTCACCCTTGCCGCAGCAGATCGACAAGCAGTGGCCACATTTGCAGAATCTCTGCGTGAAGCGGATTGGTGTCCGCTGGTTGTTGTGATCGGTGAAGCAAAGTACCTCATCGACAAACACGACACCAAAACCATGGCCGAAGCCAGAGCCGCCTATGTCACGAATCTATTGAAGCGAAACGGCGTCCCAGCCCAAGTGCTCTTCTTTTTTGTCCAACCCTCCCCCACCCTATCTGCATCGGTTGAGATTGAAGCTGTGGGTTCCCCATCGAGCCCCGGGTGCAAGCACTCCAGGACAGAGGAAGGCTTTCGTCCTTCCCCGCCCGAACTCGAACCGAACACCGGCGCCCCGGCGTTCATTCGCTAGTGCGTAGCAGCGCAGCCGTCGCGCCAGAGACAGGGGCAGACATAGCATCCGTGCACCAGCACGCAGTGCTTTGCTAGCGACCAACCACCCCCAGCACGTCAAAACACGCCCCCATGTTGTGATAGTCCACCTTCCCCGCATTGCTCTTCTCGCGGGTGGTGTTGCGGTTGTCGCGGTGCAGGATGCGAAACCACGCGCCGTGGTTGTGGTCCACAAAGTGCTCCCAGCAGTAGGCCCAGATGCGGTCGTACCACTGCCAATACCGATCGTCGCCCGTGCGCACAGCCAGAACGGCAGCGGCGGCCATGCTCTCGGCCTGCACCCAGTGGTATTTGCCGTCGTCGCAGATGCTGCCGTCAGGCGCCATGCCGTAGTACAGGCCTCCGTGTTCGGCATCCCAGCCGCGTTCTACAGCGGCATCGAACAGGCGCTGTGCGCAGGGCAGGTGCCAGTCGGCGGGCAGCAGGGCATCCAGTTGCAGCAGCAGCTTGGCCCATTCGGTCTGGTGGCCGATCTGGTAGCCCCAGGGGCGGAAGATGTTGCTGCGGTCGTGGCGGTTGTAGTCCCAGTCCACCGACCAGTCGGCGTGGAAATGCTCCCACACCCAGCCTTCGGCAGCCGGGGCGCTGGCAGGGCTGGATAACGCCGCCTGCCGCTGGCAGATGCCTTGCGCCAGCTGCTCGGCACGCTCGATGTAGCGGCGCTCGCCCGTGGCGCGGAAGGCAGAGATCAAGGCCTCGCAGGCGTGCATGTTGGCGTTCTGGCCCCGGTAGCCTGTGAGCTGCCAATCAGGACTGGCCTCGTCGGCATACAAGCCTGCGGGGGGTTGCCAGAAGTGCTGTTCGGCGGTGTCAAAAGCCTGGGCCAGCCACTGGCGGGCTTCGGGCACTCCGGCTTCAAAGGCGCGGGCGTAGGCCAGCATCACAAAGGCCATGCCATAGCAGTGGCGCGTGGCGTCTTGTACGGTGGCTCGCCCTTCATTCCAGTCGATCAGCCAGGCGTAGCCGCCCGTGGCGGGGTCGAGGAATGCGGTGCGCAGAAACTCCAGCGCGTGCCTCATGCCAGCCTGGTAGCGCTGCTCGCCCGTGGTGCGGTACAGCATGGCGTGCGTGACCACAAAACGGGTAGCGCTGACCAGGTGGCGGGTGCGCGTGTCGTACACCGTGCCGTCATCCAGGAAGAAGTGGTACTGCCCGCCGCTCGCGTCGGTGGCCACGGGGTCGTAGAACGCCATGGTGTCACGCAGATGCTGGCGCAAAAAGGCTGCGGAGCGGAAGTCCGGATAGGGCGGAATCGCCATGGGGGTGTCTCCTGATGCGTTAGCTGTAGGCCAGAGACCGTGCAGGCCTCTGTCGGTGGGGGCCTGGTCTGCCGCCAGCGCTGCCCCAAAACGAGCAATGTTCCGGGAGTCAGGCCGCGCTGCGCAGAAGGCCCAGCAGGCCGGCGGTCGAGCCATCCAGCCCCGCAGCGTCGCCACTGGCCAGCCGCGCCTCAATGTCCTTGGCCAGCACCTTGCCCAGCTCCACACCCCATTGGTCAAAGCTGTTGATGCCCCACAGGCTGCCACTTACGAACACGCGGTGCTCCTGCAGCGCAATCAGCGCGCCCAGCGAGGCGGGGGTGAGCGCATCCAGCAGCAAGAAGGTGCTGGGACGGTTGCCCGGGAAGTGGCGGTGCCCATCTTCCCCTTCCTTGCCCACCATCAGCGCCTGGGCCTGCGCCAGGGCGTTGGCCAGCAGCTTGTTGTGATGGCCCGGGAGTGGGTGGGTGGGCTGGCGCACGGCGATGAGTTCCAGCGGCAGCACGTCGGTGCCTTGGTGCAACATCTGAAAAAAAGCGTGTTGGCCGTTGGTGCCCGGCTCGCCCCACAGCAGGGGCGACGTGGCATAGGGCAGCGGCTGGCCGTCCAGCCCCACGCGCTTGCCGTTGCTCTCCATCTCCAGTTGCTGCAGATAGGCCGGCAGGCGGCGCAATGCGGCATGGTAGGGCGCAATGCAGCGGCTGGTGAAGCCATGGAAGTTGCGGTACCAGATGTCCAGCAGGCCCAGCCGCACCGGCAGGTTCTGCGCCAGCGGCGCTGTGCGGAAATGCTCGTCCATGGCATGGGCACCGGCCAGCAGGTCGCGAAAGCCCGCCGAGCCAATCGCAATCGCGATCGGCAGGCCAATGGCGGACCAGAGCGAATAGCGCCCACCCACCCAGTCCCAGAAGCCGAAGGTGGTGGTGATGCCCAGCGCCTGCGCGGCATCGACATTGGTGGTCAGTGCCGCAAAGTGGCGCCCCACATCCTGACCGCCTTGCGCCGCAAACCAGGCCAGCGCCGAGCGCGCGTTGGTCATGGTCTCTGCCGTGGTGAAGGTCTTGGAGGCGATGAGGAACAGCGTGCTCTCGGGCTTGAGCGTGCGCAGTGTGGTGTGCAGCTCATGCCCGTCCACGTTGGAGACAAAGTGCAGCCGCTTGCCCGGTGCACGGAACTGCTCCAGCGCCAGCACGGCCATGTGCGGGCCCAGGTCCGAGCCGCCGATGCCGATGTTCACCACATCGGTGATGGACTCATGAGCACGCACCGTGTCGGCATATGCCAGCATGGCATCCAGCGTAGTGTGCACCTGGGCCAGCTTGTGTGCAATGTCTGGCCCGTCGCCGGGCAACGCCAGGCCCCGGGGGCGGCGCAGCAGCGTGTGCAGCACGGCGCGGCCTTCGGTGCTGTTGATGGGCTGGCCGCCGAACATGGCGTCGCGGTGCCGGGTGAGTCCACTGGCACGGGCCATGTCCAGCAGCAGCGCTTCGGTGGTGGCGTCCCACAGGTTCTTGGAAAGGTCTGCAAACACCTCGGGCGCATGCTGGCTGAAGTGCTCAAAGCGCTGCGCATCGCTGGCAAAGGCCTTCCGCAGGTCCAGACGGCTGCCATCTGCGGAGAACGCGGCCTGCAACTGAGGCCACTGCGGAGTTTGGTCGCAACGGAGGGAGGACATGGTGAATTCAGGATGTGGGGAGGTGAAAACCGGCGAGATAGTAACTTGATTACACAATTTATCTAATAATTTCTGCGCACGAACTGTCAAAAAACGTTTTACAGCCTCTACAGCTACACAATTCAATGTAACGAGATTACAATTTCCAGCCTCAGACGCACAACAACACCCTGATACGGAGACCCCATGAGTTTTGACCTTGTCCTGTTTGGTGGAACAGGTGACCTGGCTTGGCGCAAGCTCATGCCCGCATTGTTTCAGGCGTTCCGGCACGGAACGCTGCCCGAGGGGGGTCGAATCATTGCCGTGGCGCGTGACGAGTTGAGCCACGAACAATACCGCAGCCTGATAAAGGCGCGGTTTGACAGCGTGGAACTGGCCAAGCGCCCCACCCCGGACGAGTTCGAACGCTTTGGTGCGCTGCTGCACTACCTGCGCATGGATCTGTCCAAAACAGAGGACTACACCAAGCTGGCCGCCATGCTGCATGAACGCGGCGCCGACTCGGTGGTGATGTATGTGGCCACCGCGCCCAGCCTGTTCACCAACGTGTGCGAGCAGATCGCCGCCGTGGGCCTGAACGGCCCCACTACCCGCGTGGTGCTGGAAAAACCGCTGGGCCACGACCTCCAATCGAACCAGGCCATCAACGACACGCTGCGCCGCGTGCTCAAGGAAGAGCAGGTCTTTCGCATCGACCACTACCTGGGCAAGCCCTCGGTGCAGAACCTGTTTGCCATGCGCTTTGGCAACGCACTGTTCGAGCCCCTGTGGCGGCGCGAAACCATTGCCAACATCCAGATCACCATTGCCGAAGAACTGGGCGTGGAAACGCGCGGCGCGTTCTATGACCAGACCGGCGCCCTGCGTGACATGGTGCAGAACCACGCGCTGCAACTGCTGTGCGCCATCGGCATGGAGCCGCCCATCAACTCCAGCGCCAACGCCATCCGCGATGAAAAGCTCAAGGTGCTGCAATCGCTCAAGCCATGGAGCATGGAGACCATCGGCCAGCACGTGATTCGCGGTCAGTACGCTGCGGGCAACGTGCACGGCGCGCAAGTGCCCGGCTACGCGCAGGAAAAAGGCGTGGCCCCCGGCAGCACCACCGAAACCTTTGTCGCGCTGCGCACCGAGATCAGCAACTGGCGCTGGGCCGGAGTGCCGTTCTACATTCGCACCGGCAAGCGCCTCGCCGGGCGCGATGCGCACATCGTCGTCAACTTCCGCCCGGTGCCGCACCCCATCTTCAAGACCCCGGTGGGCGCCGCTAACCGCCTGGTGATCAACCTGCAGCCCAAGGACGGGCTGGAGCTGCACCTGCTGGCCCAAGGCGCCGCCCAGCACCAGACGGAGCCCGCGCTGTCGCAGGTGCACCTGAACCTGGACTTCGACCAGCGCTTTGGCACCGAGCGCGTGGGCGCCTACGAACGCCTGCTGCTCGACGTGATTGCAGGCCGCCTGAACCTGTTTGTGCGCAGCGACGAGCAGGAAGAAGCCTGGCGCTGGGTCGAGCCCATCCTGCAGCACTGGAAGAACGACCCCGTGGGGCCGCGCCCGTACACGGCGGGCAGTTGGGGGCCTAGCTCGGCCAGCGCGATGATTGCGAGGGATGGGTATTGCTGGAGCGAGGAGATGTGAGAGCCTCGCCACCGGGGCTGCAGACCATCGCAGTCCTGGTTGCTGGGCCTTTAGGTCTGCGCAGCCTCGCTGTGCAGCCACGACAGAAACGCCTCCACCGCCGGGCGCTTGGCGTGCCGCTCTGGATACACCGCGAAATGCGCCTTCACCCGCACGGCCTGCTCCATGCCGAACGGAGCCTTCAGCCTGCCATCGGCCAGGTGACCGCCTGCGTTGACGGCGCTCTCTAGCGCCACGCCCAGGCCCTGCGTGGCAGCATCCAGCGACATCTGGGCGCGGTCAAACCGCAGGGAGAAACGGTCGGGCGCACGCAGTTTGGTGAACCGGCCAAACCAGTCGGACCACTGCACGATGCTCACGTTGCTCTGGATCAACGGCAGGTCCAGCAGCTGCTCGGCACGCTTGAGCTTGTGCGCCTTGATGAAGGCCGGGCTGGCGAGCGGCACGATCGCCTCCTCAAACAACGGCTCCACCACCAGATCGCCCCACTGCGGAATGCCGTAGCGGATGTCGATGTCGGCCTGGCCAAGCGCGAAATCGCTGGGTGTGTGAGCGGCCGAGAGATTGAGCGATATCTCCGGGTAGGCCTGCGCAAAGTGGTGCAGGCGCGGCATGAGCCACAGACTGGCAATGCTGGGTGCCGAGTGCACATACAGGCTGTTGCGGATGCCATGCCGCAAATCGTCCGTGGCCGTGGCAATGGCGTTGAGCGCGGAGCCCACGTGCATCAGGTAGTGCTCGCCCGCAGGGCTCAGGCGCACCCCGTGGGCACTGCGCTCGAACAGGCGAATGTCCAGTTGGGCCTCCAGCCTGGAAACCTGGTGGCTGATGGCCGACGCCGTGAGGTTCAGCTCCGCCGCTGCCAGCGCAAAGCTGCGGCGGCGCGCCACGGCCTCGAAGGCCTGCAGGTTGGCAATGGGCGGCAAGGTGGGCATGGGGTGAACCCTGACGTTAGATGACGGAATGTCATCTTACGCTGATGATTCATCGCTTGTCATCATCTTGAGCGGCTTTGAGAATCGGCTCCCAGAACAGGAGACATCGCGTTGACAGCGGCCCATCGGGCAGCGTCCGCGTCTCCTGACGCCTTCACACCAAAGGAGACAAGACACATGCTGCTCAAGAACCAGGTTGCCATCATTACCGGAGGGGCGGGTATCAATGGCCTCGGGTTTGCCACCGCCCGTTTGATGGCCGAGCAAGGGGCCAAGGTCGCGATCCTCGACCTCGAAGATGCCGACCCAGCGGGCGCCGCCACTCGACTGGGCGAGGGTCATCTGGGCCTGGTAGCCGATGTGACGGACAAGGCGTCGTGCGAAGCGGCGGCGGCCCAAGTGCGCGCCCATTTCGGCCGCATCGACACGCTGGTCAACAACGCGGGCATCACCCAGCCCGTCAAGACGCTGGAGATCACCGGCGCCGACTACGACCGCATTCTCAACGTCAGCCTGCGTGGCACGCTGTACATGTCCCAGGCTGTGCTGCCCACGCTGCGCGCGCAGCAAAGTGGCTCCATCATCTGCATCTCGTCGGTGTCGGCCCAGCGCGGCGGCGGCATTCTGGGCGGGCCCCACTACTCCGCCGCCAAGGCAGGTGTGCTGGGCCTGGCCCGGGCCATGGCCCGCGAGTTTGGTCCTGAGAACATTCGCGTCAACTGCATCACGCCCGGCCTGATCGGCACGGACATCATCAAGGGCAAGCTGACCGAAGAGAAGAAGGCGGAGATTGCGGAGACGATTCCGCTCGCCCGCTTGGGCCGGGCCGATGACATTGCCGGAGCCTGCGTGTTCCTCGCCAGCCCGCTATCCACCTACTGCACCGGTATCACGCTGGACGTGAACGGCGGCATGCTCATTCACTGACCGCCCTCACGACCTCTCAACAAACATAAACCAGGAGACAAACCATGCAACGCAAAACCTTTACCCGCACCCTGCTGGTAGCCGCTGCCTTGGCCGTGGCACTGCCCGGCCTAGCGCAGGCGCAGACCATGAAGCTCACGCTGGGCCATGGCGCCGCCCCCGGTAATCCACGCCATGAAGCCGCCGTCAAATTCGCCGAAACCCTCAAGGCCAAGACGGCGGGCCGCATCGAAGTGCAGGTGGCGCCCTCGGCCCAGTTGGGCGATGACGCTGCCATGGTCACGGCCGTGCGTACCGGCGCGCTGGACATGACGGCGAACTCGCAAGGCGCCGTGTCGGTGGCCGTGCCCGAGTACGCCGCTTACGGCATGCCGTTCATGTTCTCCACTCCCGCGCAGGCCTTCAAGCTGCTGGACGGCCCGCTGGGCCAGGAGCTGGCGCAAAAATCCGCAGAGAAGGGCATGGTGGTGCTGGGCTATTGGGACAACGGCATCCGCCACATGACCAACAGCAAGCGGCCCATCACCAAGGTCGAAGACATGAAGGGCCTGAAGATGCGCACTCCGCCCGACGCGGTGCTGGTGGACATCATGCAGGCGCTGGGCGCCGAGGCGCAGCAGATCAAGTTTGCCGAGCTATACGTCGCGCTGCAGCAGGGTGTGGTCGATGGGCAGGAGAACCCGCTGGTCAACATCCATGCGAGCAAGCTCTACGAAGTGCAAAAGCACCTGGCCCTGACGAGCCACATGTTCCAGATGACGCCGTTCCTGATGAGCAAGCGCACCTGGGACCGCCTGTCCGACGCCGACCGCAAGGCCGTGACCGAGGCCGCTGCCGAAGCCACGGCACTGCAGCGCAAGATGTCGCAAGAGGCCGACGACAAGCTGTTGGGCGACCTCAAGGCCAAGGGCGTGAAGGTGACCACGGTGGACAAGGCCGCGTTTGCCAAGGCCACGTCTGCGGTGGACGCCAAGTGGCTGACCACGCCCATCGAACCCTACCTCAAGAAAGTCATCGCCGCCGCGCGCTGATTGTTCTGGCCGCTGCTGCGCCTGTCCTCATTTCCCCGAAGCCGCTGCATGGGCCCCGGCCCTTGCAGCCCAAGGAGTCTCCCGATGAACTTCATCGAATGGGCCGTTGTCGGCGTGTGCCGAGTGCTGCTGTGGATCAGCACGTCCGTCATCTTCATCATCCTGGTGGCCAACACCGTGTTGCGCTACGCCACCGGCACCAGCCTGCAATGGGCCAATGAGGTGCCAGAGCTGCTATTCCCTTGGCTGGTCATGTCCGGTGTGGTGCTGGCGGCTGCGCACGGCGCCCATATCACCACCAGCTTTCTGATGGACGCTGTGCCCCCCGCGCTGCGCCGCTGGGCGTCCATTGGCAGCTGGCTGGTGGTGGCTGCGCTGTACGGCACGCTTGCCCGGGCCACGTACCAGATGCTGGAGATCGTGCACGACGAGAAGTCGCCCATCTTGCAGGTGCCCGGGTCGCTGACCTACGGCTGCGTGATGGGTGGGCTGGTGATGCTGGCGCTGCTGGCACTCAAGTCTGCCTGGAATGCGTGGGCCGCATCGCCGGTGACGACCGCCCCTGATGCAGAGACCGCCGTGCCCGAGGCGCACTGGTAAGCCCCGCCACCCCTGCCAAGGATCTCACCATGAGCGCCCTCATTCTTCTTGTCTTTCTCGGTGCGGCCGTGCTGGCCATGCCCATTGCCCACGCACTGCTGGTGGCCGCCATGGCTGCCGCCGCCACGTCCGACCGCGTGCCGCTGGATCTGCTGGTACAGCAGATGGTGGCGCAGGTGCAAAGCTTTCCGCTGATCGCGATCCCATTCTTCATGCTCACCGGCTCGCTCATGATGGGCGGTCGCCTCGGGGCCGCGCTGGTGGGCGTGCTCAGCACGCTGATCGGCCGCTTTCACGGCGGGCCTGCGCAGGTGGGCGTGCTGTCGTCCACGCTGTTCGGCGGTGTCTCGGGCTCGGCCGTGGCCGACGCCTCAGCCATCGGCTCGCTGCTGATTCCCTGGCATAAGCGCCTGGGCTATCCGCCTGCCTTCTCAGCGGCCACGTTGGCCGCGGCCGCCACCATTGACATCCTGATCCCGCCGTCGATCCCGATGATCCTGTTCGCGCTGACGGCCAATGCATCGATCGCGGCACTGTTTGTCGCGGGCATCCTGCCCGGCATGCTGATGTGCGGCGGCTTCATGTTCATGTGCTGGTGGGTCGGCAAGCGCCGCAACTTCCCCCGGGATCTCACGCCCATCGACTGGAGCGTGTTCCGCGTGCACCTGCTGTACTCGTCACCCGCGCTGCTGCTGCCAGTGCTGATTGTGTTGTTCCTGCGCTTTGGCATTGCAACGCCGACCGAGGTGGCCGTGCTGTCCACGCTGTATGCCGCCGCAGTGTCGGTGGTTGTGTACCGCGACCTGTCGTTCAAGCGCCTGAACGATGCGGTGGTGCATGCGGGCCTGGCCACCGGTGTGGTGCTGCTGGTGATCATGGCCTCTGCCGCCATCGGCTGGCTGCTGACGTACGACCAGATGCCCACGGGCGTGGCCCATTGGATCCAGCAGAACGTGAGCCAGGGCTGGATCGTGATCCTGATCATGAACCTGCTGATGCTGTTCATCGGCATGTTCATCGACCTGCCAGCCGCGGTGCTGCTGCTGACCCCGGTGTTCCTGCCCCTGGCCCACAGCATTGGCATGGACCCGGTGCAGCTGGGAATCATGATGGTGGTCAACCTGGCTGTGGGCCTCTACACCCCGCCGGTGGGTACCACGCTGTTCATCACCAGTGCACTGGCCAAGGTCAAGGTAGGCCAGACGGTGCGCGAGCTGGGGCCGTTTTACTTCGTGGCCTTCCTGGTGCTGGCGCTGGTGTCTTACGTGCCCGCCTCGATCCTTCGCTAAACGCTTTTCTTCCCCCGCTTTCACACAGGAGAACTCCATGACTTCCGCCGCAGACAAACTGCAGGCGCTGGCCCGGTGCGCCCATCGCATCCGCCGCTACGCCGTTCGCATGGGTGAGGTTCAGGGCCAGGGCTACATCGGCCAGGCCCTGGGCTGGGCCGACGTGCTGGCCGTGGCTTACGGCCATGCCCTCCACCTGCAGCCGCAGAACCCTGAATGGGAGGGACGCGACCGCTTCCTGCTGTCGCACGGCCACTACGCCATCGCGCACTACGCGGCGCTGATCGAAGCGGGCGTGATCCCGCAGGACGAACTCGAAACCTACGGCAGCGACGACAGCCGCCTGCCCATGAGCGGCATGGCCACGTACACGCCAGGCATGGAAATCTCGGGTGGCTCGCTGGGCCAAGGCCTGGTGATCGGTGTGGGCATGGCACTGGGCCTGAAGCAGAAAAAGAACCCCGCGTTCGTCTACAACTCTATGAGCGACGGCGAGCTGGACGAAGGCTCGACCTGGGAGGCCGCCATGTCGGCCGCCCACCACCAGCTCGACAACCTGATCTGCCTGGTGGACATCAACAACCAGCAAGCTGACGGCCCCAGCAGCAAAGTGCTGGGCTTCGAGCCGCTGGCCGACAAGTGGGCCGCGTTCGGCTGGCACGTGCAGCGCGTGGACGGCAACGACTTGGCCGCCGTGCTGGCCGCTTTCGACACCGCGCGCCACCTGAAAGAAGCCAAGCCGCGCGTGATCCTGTTCAACACGCTCATGGGCAAGGGCGTGCCCTTCCTGGAGACGCGCGACAAGAACCACTTCATCCGCGTCGATCCGCCCGAGTGGCAGCAGGCCCTCGCCATCCTCGACCAGAACGCACCCGAAGGAGCCGCCGTATGAACACCGTCGCCGAGAAAAAACCGCGCCTGACCACCTCCGCCATGATCGCCTCCATCGCGGGTGAGGGGCAGCGCGTCAAGGCCGCACCGTTTGGCAAGGCCCTGGTCGAACTGGCCGCCACCCGCCCTGAGATCGTGGGCATGACCGCAGACCTGGCCAAGTACACCGACCTGCACCTGTTTGCGCAGGCCTACCCCGAGCGCTTCTACCAGATGGGCATGGCCGAGCAGCTGCTGATGGGCGCGGCGGGCGGCATGGCCAAGGAAGGGCTGATTCCCTTTGCCACCACCTATGCCGTGTTCGGCACGCGCCGTGCGTACGACTTCATTCACCAGGTGATCGCCGAAGAAAACCTGAACGTGAAGATGTGCTGCGCGCTGCCCGGCCTGACCACCGGCTACGGCCCCAGCCACCAGGCCACCGAAGACCTGGCCATGATGCGTGGCATCCCGGGCCTGACCATCATCGACCCCTGCGATGCGCTCGACATCGAGCAGGCCGTGCCGCAGATGGCCGCCCACAACGGCCCCGTCTACATGCGCCTGCTGCGCGGCAACGTGCCTCTGGTGCTGGACGAGTACGACTACCAGTTCGAACTGGGCAAAGCCAAGCGCCTGGTGGATGGCGACGAGGTGCTCATCATCTCCAGCGGCTTCCTGACCATGCGCGCGCTGGAGGTGGCCAAGGCGCTGCAGGCCGACCGCATCGGCGTGGGCGTGCTGCACTGCCCCACCATCAAGCCACTCGATGTTGCGACCATCCTGGCCGAGGTGCAGCGCAAGCCGCGCCTGGTGGTGGTGGCCGAGAACCACTCAGTGGTCGGCGGCCTGGGTGAAGCCGTGGCCAGCGCACTGCTGCAAAACGGTGTGCAGCCCACACGGTTCCGCCTGGCGGGGCTGCCCGATGCCTACCTCGATGCGGGCGCCTTGCCCACATTGCACGACCGCTACGGCATCAGCACCGAGGCGCTGTCGGCGCGCGTCAAGGCGTGGTTGCAATAGGACGGCATCTCAGGGGGGCAGGTCCGCACCCGCGGCGTCTGGTCAAGGCGCCGCACAGCCTCGCGGCAATGTGCCGCTTAACGCGCCCGGACTTCTTCCACCAGCTCAATCGGCAACCCATCAGGGTCGGCAAAAAAGGTGAACAACGCGCCGGTAAACGGATCGACCCGCACCGGCTCCACCGCCACGCCATGCGCTACCAGCGTGCCCACGCTGGCTTCCATATCGGCTACGCGCAACGCCAGATGGCGCAGGCCACAGGCCTCGGGGTAGGACGGGCGTGCGGGTGGGTGGGGGAAGGAAAAAAGCTCCACCTGCGTTCCATCGGGTATCTGCAGGTCCAGCTTGTACGACTGCCGCTCCGCCCGAAAGACTTCGTGCACCACCCGCAGGCCGAGCACCTCGGTGTAGAAGCGGCGCGAGCGGACATAGTCGCTGGCGATGATGGCCACATGGTGCACACCGCTGACCTGTAGCGCAGGCCCCGGCGCGGGCGGTGCGGCAACTTCGCTGCTCATCCTTCAGAGCCGGCAATATCGAGTGCACGCGACGCGCCATACAGCGCAGGCGTGGCGCTCGGGTCGATGATCCAGCAGGGGATGGACGCGAGGTAGGGCTGAAAGCGTCCCTTGGACTCGAACCGTGCGCGGAACGAGGATTTGTCGAACCACGTGCCCAGGCGCGGCACCATGCCGCCGCCAATGAACACGCCGCCGCGCGCGCCCAGGGTAAGGGCCAGGTTACCCGCCACGCTACCCAGAAAGCCGCAGAACAGGTCCAGCGCCTCCAGCGCCAAGGCGTCGTTGGACTGCAGTGCCAGCTCGGTCACTTCGGCGGCCGAACTGATCTCCTTGCCGCCGCGCTGGGCCAGCCTGCGCAGCGCGTGGTACAGGTCCACCAGCCCCGCACCCGACACCGCGCGCTCTGCGGACACATGGCCATAGCGTTCTTGCAGGATGGCCAGCACGTCGAATTCGCGCTGCGTCTGCGCGGCCAGCGACACATGCCCGCCCTCGCCCGACAAGGGCACACCGTTGCTGGACCCCGGCGGGAAGACCAGACCCGACACGCCCAGGCCCGTGCCCGGGCCCAGCAGCGCGATGGCGGCGCCCGGCACGGCCTCGCCGCCGCCCACGGGGCGCAGCAGGTCGGCCGTCAGCAGGGGCAGCGCCAGTGCCAGCGCGGTGAAGTCGTTGATGACCACCAGGCGCTCAAAACCAAACGCCTCGCGCACCGCGCGCTGCGAGAAGCTCCAGCTGTGGTTGGTCATGCGGATGGCGTCGCCCGTGACGGGGTTGGCAATGCCAAACGCCGCCTCGCGCGGGGTGGGTACGCCCACTTCTGTCAGATAGGCCGCCAGCGCAGTATCCACGGTGGGGAACTGCGCGCAGGGCAACACGCGCGTGTCATGCAAGGGGCCGCCCGGTTCGTTCTGCCAGGCCAGTCGGATATTGGTGCCGCCGATGTCGGCAAGGAGGCGCTGAGGGTGCATGGGAAAAATATGAAAACCAAAGGTCACACGCCCCCGTTGCCCTGCGGCAGACGGCGGCCTGCGGATCGCTAACGCTACTATTTATATAGCTGCTGGCGCTTGATAGATAAGCGCTGGAGCCTCTTTTTACCTGAATTACCGCTTCAGGCAAAGACCAAAGCCCCTTCTTGCAGCGACCCAGGGTCCGGGGCTCCCAACCGCTCAGCCTGTCAATCGATCTTCGGACTTGGCGTCGAACCAGTGGGCGTTGGCGGGCTCTACCGCCAGGCCCACGGCGTCGCCGGGCTGCACACGGGTCTGCGCATCGGTGCGCAGCGTGACGCTGCCTGCGGCGGTGTCCACCATCACATAGGTGTCGGGGCCCGTGGGCTCCACCACGCTGACCCGCCCGCGCCAGGGGGCAGTCTCCTGCATCACCAGGTGCTCAGGGCGCACGCCCAGCAGCACCTCGTTAGCACTGGATGGTGGAGGCGCCAGGTTCAACGCCGCACCCTGGATGCCAAACTGCCCGCCCGTGACCGCGCCACGCAGCAGGTTCATGGTGGGCGAGCCGATGAAGGTGGCCACGTAGGTATTGGCCGGGCGGTTGTAGATCTCGTCGGGCGTGCCCAGCTGCTGCACCACGCCGCCCTTCATCACCGCGATGCGCGAACCCAGCGTCATGGCTTCGACTTGGTCATGCGTCACGTACACGCTGGTGATGCCGCTGGCCTGGTGCAGGCGCTTGATCTCGGCGCGCATCTCCACGCGCAGCTTGGCGTCGAGGTTGGACAGTGGCTCGTCGAACAAGAACAGCTGCGGCTGGCGCGCCAACGCCCGCCCCATGGCCACGCGCTGGCGCTGGCCGCCCGAGAGCTGGCTGGGGCGGCGGTCGAGCAGGTGGCTGATCTGCAGCATGGCAGCCACTTCGTCGATGCGTTTTTGCCGCTCTGGCTTGGGCATCTTGCGCATCTCCAGCGCAAAGCCAATGTTGTCGGCCACGGAGAGCGTGGGGTACAGCGCGTAGCTCTGGAACACCATGGCGATGTCGCGGTCGCGCGGGGGCATGCCCACCACGTTCTTGCCACCGATGCGGATCTCGCCTTCGGTGGGCTCGTCCAGGCCCGCAATGATGTTGAGCAACGTGGATTTGCCGCAGCCCGAGGGGCCGACCAGGATCAGGAACTCGCCCGGTGCCACGTGGATGTCGATCTTGCGCAGCACTTCCACGCTCTTGTCACTCTTGCCAAAGCGCTTGTTGATGCCCGCGATGTCCAATGAAGACGCCATGATTTTCCTTAACCTTTCACCGCGCCAGCCGTCAGGCCGCGCACAAAAAACTTGCCTGCGAGAACGTAGATCACCATGGTGGGCAAGCCTGCGATGATCGCGGCCGCCATGTCCACGTTGTAGGCCTTCACACTGCTGCTGGTGTTGGCCAGGTTGTTCAGGCCCACCGTCACGGGCTTCGAGTCCGTGCCCGAGAACACCACACCGAACAGGAAATCGTTCCAGATGTTGGTGAACTGCCAGATCAGCGTGACCATGATGATGGGCGTGGACAGCGGCAGCACGATGCGCCAGAAGATCTGGAAGAAGCTGGCGCCATCCATGCGCGCCGCGTTCACCAGCTCCTTTGGGATCGCCGCGTAGTAGTTGCGAAAGAACAGCGTGGTGCCCGCCAGCCCCGCCAGGCAGTGCACCAGCACCAGCCCGGTGATGGAACTCGAAAGCCCTAGCCATCCCAGCACCTGGCTCATGGGCAGCAGCACCACCTGGAACGGCATGAACACACCAAACAGCAGCATGCCGAACAGCGCATCGCTGCCGCGAAACTTCCACAGGCTGAGCACATAACCATTGAGCGCACCCCACACGGTGGAGATCATCACGGCCGGCACGGCCATGGCCACAGAATTCCAGAAGAACGGGCGCAGGCCATTGCAGTCCACGCCCGTGCAGGCGCTGGACCAGGCCGTGCCCCAGGCTGCCCCGTTCAGCGCAGCGGGCAGCGCCAGCAGCGAGGTGCTGCGGATCTCCTCGGCATCCTTGAACGAGGTGACCAGCATGGCGTACAGCGGTAGCAGGAAGAACGCGGTGGCCAGGGCCAGCACGGCATAGACCAGCAAGCGGCCGAGCGACGGAAAGAGGGAGGGCTTAGCGGTCATGGGGCTTGGTCCGCAGTTCGCTGTAAAGGTAAGGGATGACCAGTGCCGCCACGGTGGCCAGCATCATGGTGGCACTGGCGGCGCCCAGGCCGATCTGGCCGCGCGAGAACGACATGGTGTACATGAACGTTGCTGGCACGTCGGTGGAAAAACCAGGGCCACCGGCGGTGAGCGCCATCACCAGGTCAAAGCTCTTGATCGCCAGGTGCGACAGCACCATGACTGTGGAGAAGAACACGGGCCGCAGTGCTGGCAGCACGATGCGCCAGTAGATGCGTGGCAAGGATGCACCATCGACCTGCGCGGCCTTGATGATGCTGTCGTCGATGCCCCGCAGGCCCGCCAGGAACAGCGCCATCGCAAAACCAGCGCTTTGCCAGATGCCTGCAATCACCACGCAGTAGATGGCCATCTCGGTGTCCACCAGCCAGCCAAACTCAAAATTCGAAAAGCCCCAGTCGCGCACCATTTTTTCGATGCCCAGGCCCGGGTTCAGCAGCCACTTCCAGGCCGTGCCCGTCACCACGAACGACAGGGCCATGGGGTACAGGTAAATGGTGCGCAGCGCGCCCTCAGCGCGGATCTTCTGGTCCAGCAGCACGGCCAGCACGACGCCGATGGCCAGGGACCCGCCCACGTAGCCCACGCCGAAGATGCCGAGGTTCTTGAGCGCGACCCACCAGCGGTCCATCTCCCAGAGTTTTTCGTACTGCGCGAGGCCCACCCACTCGTAGTTGGGGAGCATGCGCGATGCGGAGAGGCTCAGCACGCCATTCCAGACCATCAGGCCATAGATGAAGGCAAAGCCCAGTACAAAAGCCGGTGTCACGACCAGCTTGGGCAGCCATGTTTCAAACGTGTTTTTGCTCATGGCCACGGTATGTGTTTGTCATCGTCCTGCATGTAAAAAAAGCGGGGGACACGCAGGAGTGCCCCCCAAATGAACAAAGTAACCTCTGACTAACTCGCTAACTCACTACCTACTCAACGGATCACCACCACACCTCGTACTGCACGCCCACCAGCGTGCGCGAGGTCTTGCCATTGGCGCCAAAGGTTGCGGCATTGGCCAGTGCCGCCGCCTGGTTCCAGTTGGCCTTGGTCACGTACAGACGCAACTCGGGACGTGACCAGAAGTCTTCCGACAGGGCCAAGGCGCCCGCCAGCGTGACCTTGGACAGGCGCTGGTCAGCACCAGTGCCCTTGCGGGTGGTGGTGGACAGTTCCACCAGGCCCTTGAAGTTCTTGGTGAACGCATAGGAGCCACGGCCACCCAGCGAGAAGTCCTTGGTCTCCACGCCCGTCAGATCAGCCTTGTTGGTCTGGTAGCCAATGAGGGCCTGACCACCAAACGGGCCGCTTTGCCAATTGATGGAGTCGGCGATGCGGGTGGCGCGCTTGCCAGCGCTGGTGCCCTCGATGGCCTCGAACTCTCCGTCTATGCGCGCATGGCCCCGCGATGTTTGCAGGTACAGCGTGTTGGTGATGCTGGGCAGCAGGAATTCCTTTTGCGTGTGCATGAAGGAGATGCCCGAGCCCGAACCGCCATTGACCTGGCCCTTGCCCCCCACCGCCGTCAGCAGCACCCGCAGCTTGCCACCCGGGTTGGTGTTGATCTCCGACAGGTCGGCGTTGATGCGGTGAGCCTTCACGTTGTTGGGCAGGCCACCGTCGAACTTGTCGCCGGTGAACACACCCAGGCCCAGCTTCATGCCGCCGACGGGCACGTCGGTCACACCGGCGCCGATGTTGTCGCCGTAGTTCAGCAGGAAGTAGTCGACGATGTGCACGTCCTGGATCCGCAGGCGGCGCTGGCCGACCCAGAACTTGGCTTCGGGTGAGAACGAGAAACCGCTCATTTCCACAAATGCCTGTTCGGTGCTGATGTCGCCACTGCCCCACTTGGCGGGCATGTAGTTGACCTTCCACTTGACACCGCCGGCTTCAAAACCGCGTGCAAAGTTGACTTCGATGCCGTTGTCACCCTCGTTGCCCAGGCGGTATTTTTGCAGCTCGCCACCCAGCGAAAGGTTGCCCTTGACGCCGTCGGAGTGGTTGAACACGGGGCCGCCCCGCGAGTAACCGTTGAACTCAAAGCCTGCTACATCCATAGCAAAGGCGCCATTCGCGCATGCGGCGGCCAAAGCCACCGCCGTAAGGCGGTTTCTTGTCTTCATGATGGGATCCCTCTGGGGTTGGTTTTAGTGCGTGTGTGCGCGTGTGTCTTGCACGGCTTACTTGGTTTTCGCGGCGGCCGCGATCTTCTTCATGGCATCGGCGACGCTGACCTTGTCGTCGTTCCAGAACTGGCTGACCACGTCCTTGATGGCGCCTTCGGTGGCCGGGGCAATTGCCATGCCGTGGGCCGCACTGGGCACCAGGCCGCCGCTCTTGGCGGTGTCCACAAAGTCCTTGGCCGAGGCCTTCGCGCAGTCGTCAAACTTGTCCATGGGCTGGCCCGCGCGCACGGGGATGGAGCCCTTGTTCAGGTTGAACACTTCCTGGAAAGCCGGGCTCATGATGGCGCTGGCCAGGTCGCTCTGCGCCTTCTGTGCGGCAGCATCCTTCAGCTTGAACAGAATGAACGAATCGACGTTGAAGGTGAACGCGTTGGCCGAGCCCGGTGCAGGAGCACACAGGAAGTCTTTGCCCGGCGCCTTGCCTGCGGCCAGGAACTCGCCCTTGGCCCAGTCGCCCATCAGCTGAAAGCCTGCCTTGCCCTGGATCAGCATGGCCGTCGCCAGGTTCCAGTCGCGGCCAGGGGCGCCGGGGTCGGTGTAGCCCTTGATGCGGCGGAAGGTCTCCAGCGACTTCTTCATGGTGTCGCTGTTGATGGCCTTGTCGTCAAGCTTGACCAAGGCGTCCTGGTAGAACTTGGGGCCACCCACGCCGAGCACCACCGATTCAAACGTGGTGAAGTCCTGCCAGTTCTGGCCACCGTGGGCCACGGGCACCAGGCCGGCGGCCTTGAGCTTGTCGGCTGCCGCAAAGAACTCGTCCCAGGTCTTGGGCATGGCGGCCACGCCAGCCTTCTTCAGGGCCTCGGAACTGCCCCACATCCAGTTCACACGGTGCACGTTGACCGGGGCGGCCACGTAAGCGCCCTTGTACTTCATGACATCGGCGACCACCTTGGGCAGCAGGTCATCCCATTTTTCAGCCTTGGCCAGGGTGTCCATGTTGGCCAGCACGCCTTCGGACGCCCACTCCTGAATGGCCGGGCCCTTGGTCTGCGCAGCCGACGGTGGGTTGCCCGAGATCACGCGGCTCTTGAGCACGGTCATGGCGCTGTCGCCACCGCCACCGGCCACGGCAAAGTCGCGCCAGGTGTGGCCCTTGCCCTGCATGATCTTCTTGAGCTCGGCCACCGACTTGGCTTCGCCGCCCGAAGTCCAGTAGTGCAGGACCTCCACCTCCCCCGCGCTGGCCGACATCGCTGCCGCCAGGCCCACCGCCACTGCGGCGATTTTTGTCATCTTCCACATACCCGTGTCTCCTCGATGTTTGAATCCGTTGGTGCGCCGCAATCCGGTGCTGTTCAGCGCAGTTGGTACTTTAATTACAATAATTAATGAACATATCAGGGCTTTCCCGGGTGTGGGTTACATACCAACGCCATTGGCCCGTTATTGAATTACCAACCGCTGCGGGTGCAAGCATTGCCGTGCTGCAGGAGCCGCTGGCGGGGTGCTTTGTTATGCTCAATCCCATGGCCACGATACTGATTGTTGAAGATGATGCCCTGCTGCTGGACGCGCTGACTGGCCAGCTCCAGCAGCTGGAATTCGGCGTGCACACGGCCTCCAGTGTGGCCGAGGCCACCACGCTGCTGCAGTCGCAGGCGGTGGACGGCATCATCCTGGACCTGGGCCTGCCCGGCGCCGACGGCATGGAGCTTCTGACCTGGGCGCGCACCCACATTGCCGGCCTGCCCGTGCTGATTCTGACCGCGCGCGATGGCGTGGAAGACCGCGTGCTGGGTCTCAATGCCGGGGCTGACGACTACATCACCAAGCCCTTCAACATGCAGGAGCTGCAGGCCCGCCTGCAGGCCATGCTGCGCCGTGCGCGCCAGCCCGCCTTTACCCAGGCCAGCAGCGCCGCAGGGGGCGCCAGCACCACCATCGGCCCGCTGGTGCTGGACCACGCCAGCCATTCGGCGGCGCTCAATGGCGACCTGCTCGACCTGACCCAGCGCGAATGGGAGCTGCTGGAGTTGCTGGTCAACCGCTGTGGCGAAGTCGTCACGCGCGACGATGTGCTGGCCGCCTGGCGCGCCAGCCCCCCGGAGCCCGGACAAACCGCCGCGCCCCCGCTCAACTCCAACGCGCTGGAGGTGTATGTGCACCGCCTGCGCAAGAAGCTCGACACCTCGCCGCTGGCCATCCGCAACATCCGGGGGCTGGGGTACATGCTGAACAGGCCGTAGATGGAACACCCCCCTGAGTCGCTGCGCGCCTTCCCCCCGCTCTCGCTTCGCTGCGCTACGCGGGCAGGAGGACGATGCCCTCGCTGCGGGGCGGCCCTTGCTCGGCATCCCTCGCGGGGGCCGCGCCAGTGGCTGGCATCGGGGGTCCCACTGATCTCCGCAGGCCCAGGCCACTGACATGCGCCACGTACCGGGGGTTTCTCTTCAACGCAAGCTGCTGCTGTGGCTGTTGCTGCCGCAGCTGGTGTTGTGGCTGTCTGGCGGGTTTCTGGCGTGGCGCATTGCGCTGCAGAACGGCGAGAAGGGCATTGACCAGACGCTGACGCAGTCGGTGCGAGCGCTCGCGCGGCAGATCAAGCCGATCGGGGACGGGTTGCTGGTGGACTTTCCCAAGGCCGCGCAGGACATCCTGGAGCAGGACCCGGCCGACCGCATCACCTACATGGTCTCGTCCCCGCCCGGCCGCTTTCTGCTGGGCAATGCCCAGTTGCCCCCGCCGCCGCCCGTGGAGGTGCGCGTAGGCGACCCCTACCTGTACCACGCCCGCGTGGACGACCGCCCCGTGCGCGTGGCGCTGCTGGACGTGGACTACGGCACACCCCAGACGCGCCAGACCCTGCGCGTGCAGGTGGCGCAGAGCCTCACCGTGCGCGAGCGCATCGCGCAGGAGCTGCTGGAGCAGATGGTGTTCCCCATGGGGCTGATGGGCCTGGCGCTGAGCGCCGTGGTGTATGCGGGCGTGCTGCGCGGCCTGCAGCCCTTGAAGCGCCTGGAGGCCCAGATCGAGCGCGCCGGCGCCCTGCCGCAGGCTGGCACCACGCCGCTGCCCCCCATCGAGCTGACCTCGGCTCCGCAGGAGGTGCATTCGCTGGCCAGCACCATCAACCGGCTGCTGGAGACCGTGGCGCGCGGCCAGCAAAAGGAAAAGCGCTTTCTCAACGACGCTGCGCACCAACTGCGCACCCCGCTGGCCGGGCTCATCGGCCAGACCGAGCTGGCCCTGCACGAAAGCCATGAGCCCGCCGTGCAGGAACGCCTGCAAAAGGTGCTTTCGGCCGCCCAGCGCAGCGCCCACTTGGTGCACCAGCTGCTGCAGCTGGCGCGCTCCGAATCGAACGTGGAGATGCAGGCCATCGACCTGGCCTGCCTGGCCCGCGAAGTCGCTCGCGAATGGGCAGCCCGCGCCCTGGCGCAAGGCATGGACCTGGGCTACGAGGGTGACGACAGCCTGCCCGTGCAAGGCCACCCGGTGCTGCTGCGCGAGGCGCTCAACAACCTCATCGACAACGCACTGCACTACGCAGGCCCCGGCGCCACGGTGACAGTGCGTGTTGGCCACGAGGAGCCCGGGCGCTGGGCCTTGCTGCTGGTAGAGGACGACGGACCGGGCGTGCCAGCCGAACACCTGGGCGATCTGTTTGCGCGCTTCTGGCGCGGGTCGGACAAGGCGGGGGGGTGTGGGCTCGGGCTGTCGATCGTGGAGGAGATCGCGCTGCGGCATGGCGGCCGGACGGTGGCGGAGGGGGTGGTTCCGAGGGGGTTGCGGGTGGGGATGCGGCTGCCTGCAGGGTAGGTGTTTTTGGTATTTTTTTGGGGCCTTGCGCTTGGCCCACGAGCGCGAACAGCTACTTTTTTTCATAGCACTTTGCATTTGCTATTCGGACTGAGCCTGCCGAAGCCGGGGCACACCCCCACCCGCTCGGGCTGAGCCTGTCGAAGCCAGGGCACACACGCTCGCTGATCTGTGCGGTATGCCTGGTTTCAGGGCGGGAGCCGGGGGGTGCGCCCGGCGGCGCAGTAACTTTCTCTTGTCTCGCCAAGAGAAAGTCACCAAAGAGAAAGCGACCCTGCTGTCTGCGACCCCTTCGCTGCGCTACGGGGCAACCTGGGGTGCTCGGTCACGGGGTGCACCGCAGAACTCGCTGCGCGCC